>JAYUFI010000237.1:0-2448 GCA_043738805.1 Planctomycetaceae bacterium
TGTCAGCCGGCTTCAATTGTTGCAGCAAGAATTTCAACGCGCCGCGAGCTTGTTCAAACTTCTGTCCGGTCATGCTGCCACTGCGATCGACGACGAAGATCACCGTCTTCGGCAGCGGCTTCGCGTCGGGCTTCACGTCCGGGCTGGCGAGCATCAAGAAGAATCCGTCTTCGGAATCCTTGGGCCGATAGGTGATGACATTCATGCCAACTGCGCCGCGATCAGTTCCGAAGAGTAAGCGGAAATCGTCGGGATTCGAAACGTTCGTCAACGCGAGTTTACAGACGGCGTGAGTGCCGTCGGGCCGAGCGAGTTCAATGGCGTGCGTGGGGCTGTAGATCCCTTTGAGCGGGTCCGCTGTCTCGACCCGCACCGCGATGTTGAGCGTTTCGATCGGATGCTGTGCGTGCTTGTGAGTACCGATCGGAAGCAACAGATCAACGAGTCCGTTCTCACTGTGGAGCAATTGCGAGTAGCGAATCTCGACACGCCGTTCGGCATTTGGCGGAACCGGGAAGACGCTCGTTTGAAATAGCCCTTGGCCGAGATATTCGAGTAACGCCGGGTCTTTGCGTTGCCGCACGATCGACTCGTAAACGGCGCGGGCTTCGTCCTTCTTCATCAGCTTACCCACGAGTTCTTTGCCATCGACTAGCAACGTGAGCTGACTGACCGCCGCGTTCTCTGGCATCGGAAAGAGAAGCTGTGCTTCGAGCACTTGGCTGCTGACATTTTGAAAGACCTGCGACAACTGCACCGTCGCGATCTGGTCTTTCACCGAGACCTGCATATCGACCGAGCGAACCTTGTAAACCGATGGAGGCAACGCCGGTCGCGATGTTGTTCCCGGGTGCGGCAGCCGAGTAACCCGCGAGCCATGTTCGATGATCACCACTTGAGCGAAGAGATGACTTGGTAAGAACCATGTGACGGCGGCGAGCAAAAGAGTCCACAGTTTTCGCTTCATGGCGATCGCTCCTTGAGTTCGTAGAGCAGGCGGCTTGCCTGCTTGTTGTTACCACTCGAATCACAGGCGAGCCGCCTGTGCTACGTTTTACACGGTTCCAGCCAAGTGGCCGGTTCGACAACACGCCGACTGATGCAGTTCCCAATGTTTTGGAAAAAAGCCGCTCCTTGTTGGTGCGGAGACGTAGGTCTACACTCGCGCCGGCATTTGACAAGAGTGAGTTGATTCTGGTGGGAGCAGCCCGACGTGGAGATATTGGTGAATGGAGAGCCTCAGCAAGTGGAGGCGGGATGCACGGTCGCGGCGCTGTTGGAGCAACTCAAACTTCAGCCGCGCTATTTGGCCGTGGAGCGAAATCAACAACTCGTGCCACGCACCACACACGCAGGCTGCCATCTTCAACCCGGCGACAGCATCGAGATCGTGACGTTGGTTGGTGGTGGATGATGCTGAATGGTCCGTCGCGTTCAAACCCATCTTGTCACTCTTTCCAAGCTGTGCCAGACTCCCGCGCGTTGTTGGTACGCCTCGCGGGGTTTGTTCCGCACGGCCTTTGATGTTTCGTCGTTACGCACGTTGAGGTTGCTGATGACTCGCTGGTTTACAACTGCTGTCGTCTTGTGGGGATTCTTGACCGTTGCTTTCGAGCGTCCGGCAAGTGCTCAAGGAGTGATCTGGAAGCTGCCGGAAGATGGCACGTGGGTTCGCTACGAAGGAACCTACAAGCAAATTGAGACGCGTGCGAGCAGCGGCCAAGCGGACCTCGAAATCGAATGGATTCAACACCTGACGATCAAATCAGTCGGCAAGCAAGAGGCCGAATACGAAGGGAAGACCGTCCCTTGCCGCTGGCTCGAAATCAAAGTTCAGACCGGCAAGAAGAGCGAAGCGGGGATCAATCCCGGCCCTGTCGGACAGACGATTTACAAAGTGCTGGTTCCGGAACACCGCGTCGTCGGCAAGTTGGAAGACGAAGAAACGATTCCGGTTTCTTACTTGTCGATCGTCAAGGGCTTCCGGAAAGAGGGAGCAAAAGAGGTCGAGCCGCTGACCGGCTCAGTGCTTCAAATTTATCCCAAGATCGCACTGATCCGGTATTACCCAACGCTCGAAAAAGATGGTGAGGCCGAGAACCTCGATCTTACGACGGGTGCTGTCGCCGCTCAAAAGTGGAAAGGGAAGCACGAGGCTGAGAACTTGCAGAATCACACGATCCAAGAAGCGGAGTTGTGGCGCAGCGACGACACACCGTTCGGACTCGCTCAGTGGTCGGTGAAGATCACGATGGAACGTAAGAACGACAAAGAGCCGCGATCGTCGTTCAAACAAGTTTGCCAGACGCTGGTGGAGATGAAGCAGTTGGAAGTTGGAACCGACGCGAAGAGCGAACTGGAATCGCAATAATTCGGCGAAGTGAAGCAGCCACCGCGAATGACCAAGCTAACCGGGTGGCGGCTAGCGAGTTTCCATGTCAATTCCGG
>JAYUFI010000238.1:0-6445 GCA_043738805.1 Planctomycetaceae bacterium
CGCTGACCGCCGACGTCATCGCGAACTTCTGAATGCGGTGATTGAAGGAATCGACGACGAAGTCACCGGCCGCGCATGAGTCATCTCTCGCTAAGATTGGGACCACGTTCGCGAACCACAGCATCCAGCGGACTGGAATGCACCACAGAGTGACGAGGTCTCGAGATGTCAGAAACCCCAGCAGTTCCTCAGCGTTCGTGGACATGGCGGAGGCGGATCAAGGTTGGCCTGTTGATTGTTTGCGTACTGTTTCTGGCGGTGTGGAACCTCTTGCCGCCGGACGTCGTTCGCGAGCCTGTTGTGCTGGGCCGGGGTGGCGACGGAGCTTTGCACGAGCTGCCGCCGAAGCCGCCGGGGAATCGGCTCCATTTCAACGCGCAGGCGGGAGCGTTGCAGTCGCAGAACACAACATTCACCGGTGGGACCGAATCGCATTCCGATCCTGCGTTCATCGCCGATAACAGTTTGGTGATCCTCAACTTGTCCGACCATGTGTTGATGGAACGCATTGGGACCGAGTTGCTCCGACAGCTCAAAACGGACAGCCGCTTTGATCGTCTGGCGTATTACCCGCTGGGGCACTCGCCGGAGGTTGGGACGGAAGCTCCGGACCTGGTGCTCAGCCTCAACCTCGAATCCATTGAGGAGTCGGGCATTGCTGGCCGAACGCTCAAGGCGAAAGTGAAGATAACGCTGGGGTCGTCGCTCGCGGCGTCCCACTATTCCGTCAACGACCATTTGTCGCCGCCGATCGTCAGTCTGAACGTGAACAGCACGGTCGAGCATCAGTCCTCGATGACAGGGATCGAATCCTCGTCGGCCAAGTACACCTTGCAGGGCAAAGACATCGCGAAGCAGCTCGCGAACGCAGTGTCTGACAAACTGAAGACGCTCCGCGAGAAGTACAGGCTGCTGCCGAAACTCCCGGCGGCGCTGCGACCGGAGTTCGTGGCGGCTCCGGAGTTCGAGTTCCTCAAACGTCTGAAGGCCACGCGCCGGACGTCATTCCACGGATTCATGTTTCACAACGAGACGTTCTGGCAATTCACTTCGTCCGAGAACGCCGAACCGCTGCTGACTTCTCTTCGTGACGAACTACAAGAGTCCGGCTGGCGGATCGACCATCTCGAAGCGCAGCCGGGCCAGAACATTCACCTGCGCGCGGAAAAGGGGAGCGCGATTCTGGAAGTGTTCCCGGCCGAGAGTCGCATTTTTCAACCGGTCGAGATTAAAGAACCACGCGGGCCGGTTCAATTCAACGTGCGATACTTGCACCGCATGGATGCCGACGAGCTACACGCTGTTGTTGCCGAGTTGTTGTCGGCCCCAAAACCAGACGTCGAAATGTTGCTGCTCCTGAGTCGGTTCGGAAGTGAGGAACAGCGACAGCAAACCATCAAGCTGATCGCGGAGCACCCACCACGATCGGTCGATGCTTGGCTGACGCTTGCGACAGCCTCGGCCGGAGAAAAAGACGTCGATGCCTGTCGCCGGTCTCTGGTTCGAGCGACCTTGCTGCTGCGAACAGTCACGAATCCCGGTGACTACGACCAGCGAATCAAGAATCTTGCGAAGCAGGTGAAGATCGAAGAATCCGCATTGAAAGCGTTCGATCGGGACACTCTCACGGAACTCGGCATCCAGGAACTCGTCGCCGGAGCCGCCCCATCAAGTGTCGAAGTGTCCGAGAATTCCGGAGCCAGCTTCTTCGTCACCGACGCGGCGAAAAGGGACACGGTGCTCACGGTCAGAATTCAAAGCGATGGGAACAGTCGTCCGAACTCGCCAGCCACGGTGACTTATTTGTCGGCGTCCGAGAACTCGCGTTCGTGGTCAACGCAGGGTGCCTTCCACGGAGTCTCGAAAGAAAGTCACGAGTTCACGGTTGAGCAAGTTCGGATTCCGATCACGATCGAGAAGCTCGACAACGGTTTGTTCCGCGTGTCCGCGAGCCGGGGACAGTGAGCATCGCCGACGAAGGTCCGACTTCGCGGTGCGCGGAGTACCTCGTCCCGACGGGGAAGAGCACCGCCTTTGAAGGCCAAGAAGGATTAGGCATCCGCGAATTCACCGACGGCACCAGCAACACGATCATGGCCGTCGAAGCTCGCCGCGACGCGGCCGTGATCTGAACGAAGCCGGATGATTTGGCCGTCGATTTCGAGAACCCACTGAAGGGTGTGAAGTCGGCTCGTGTCGGCGGCTTCCATGCGCTGTTTTGCGACGGCTCCGTCCGCTTCATCAGCGACAACATCGACCTGGACACTCTCAAGGCGCTGTTCACTCGCAATGGAGGCGAAGCCCTCGGCGAATTTTAGCAGATGACGCCACGAGAAAGATCTCTCTGACTAACGGGCTCGCTGCCGCGCTGTCGCTCGAAAGCAACACGGAGGGCGCACTGCTCAACGGCGTGAAGGTCAAGGAAGCAAACGCAGGGCCATTCACTGACGCGGCTTAGACATCAACACGATCGGTGGTTGCGCGCGATGAAACGTCACCCCCGCATTTCGCCTCTCACGGGTCGTTGTACCAAACCGTGGTGAGCTTGGGGTTCGGGACAGACTTGCCGGCCACGAAGTCGAGGCTGTGTGTTTTCCACCACGATCGCAAGCGAGCAATTTCTTCGGGGACGTTGTTGGTTTCGTTCGCGTAGAGATTGCGCATCTCGCCGGGCAGGCCAAAGCGGTAGAGGTATTGGTACAACGCTGAGTGTGCTTGGTGACCTTCGGGCCATTCGACCTCGCCTTCTCCGAAGTTCTTTTCGCGACGAGCGGCGACTCGCAACGAATCGTCATCGAGCAGCGCGGTCAGCAACGGAGCGGCCCAGCGACCGGCTCCTTGAGCTAGTTCGCTGAGGACGGTTTTTCGCTGGTTCTGCTCGCGACTCGACAGACTCGTGACCAGAAAGTCGACCGCTTCCGGCGTCGCGAGTTGGGCCAGCACATGGAACCGATAGCCCGTCTTCGCAGCGATGATGGCCGGTACTTTCGACCGGACATCCAAATGGCCGAGCGCCAATTGAACCGCACCGGCAACGGTGTGATGTTCGGAGCCGACTTGCGCGGCAAGGCGATCCCATTCGGCCGCTCCGAAACTCTCCCCTTTCAGTGTTTGAGCGTCCTCGCAAAGCTGCCAGACATCCAATAGCTCCGGCGGCCAATAGGCATAACCTTGAGGCTCCGCGATGTGCTTCAAGGCATCGGCGACGAGGTGACCGAGGTTTCTGTCATCGAGATGTTTTTTGAGTGGTTCGACGGCCCGTTGATCTTGTAAGTACAGAAGGGCGAAGATCACCGAATGCCGCACGCTCGGCCGATCATCGAGTGCCTGAATCAGCGCGGGAACTCCCGCCGGTTGAAACGTCTGCCCCAGAACGGTCGCTGCCGCCGATCGCACCGCTTCGTGCGGACTGTCTTTGAGGATCTCGCTCAGAGGTGCGACCGCCTTGGCCCCGCGGTGTTCCAATGCCCGACAGCTCCAGACGGCAGCATTCGGGTCATCAGATTTCGCTGTCTCCACCAAACTTTCAAAGACCGCATCACCGAGATAGCGAAGTCGAGCGTGCCCGTTCCCACTCGACGAATCTTTGGCCAAGGCCTGCATTGTTTGTTGAAAAGCTCGCTCGATCGCATCCGGTGTGTCGAGGTCTTCCAGCCCTTTCGGTCGACGCCGTTTCAAATCACCCCGTTGTTGCAGTTCAGCCGCAGCGAGCTGTTTCACCCAACGAATTGTTTCGTCAGGAATGACGAATGCCCCGCCCCCCTTTTTTTCAAGCGGCTTCGCCGACGCCCTCTCGTCGCGTTCCTGCGGTTGCAGACGATTTCCGGCCTTCAAAACGTATTCCGGATTTTCTCGATTTGCTCCGCGCTTGATACTGCCGAAGCTGAGGAAATCGTTGAGCTTGACGACGCGCACGCCATGATCGCGGGCTTCTATTTGCATCGCGGCGAAATGCTGATGGATGACGACTGCGGTCAAAATGCACGTTGAGATCCGAACGATGTGCATGAGTTGGATCGATCCTGATAAACACTGAAACATAGTGGGTAGCTCCGCCCCCGGTTTTCTCTTGCTTGACTGCGGCTCCGCAGCCCTTACTCACTGGGAACTGCGGACAGGCGGAAGCCAAGATCGTAGCTTCGGAAGTCGGGTGAACTGTCGAGCCGGTATGCCGACCGGCAGTTGACGGCCAGGCTGGTCCAGGCACCGCCGCGATGCACTCGCCCCGCTCCTGATGAGGCCCCGGCGGGATCTCGCCCACCGGCGAGCTTGCTGTCCCACCAGTCACTGCACCACTCCCCGACGTTACCGTGCATGTCCAGCAATCCCCACACATTGGGTTTCTTCTTTCCAACGGGGTGAGCGAAAATCTCACCACCATCGGCTGCATTCTGATCGAACCAACCGTATTCGCCCAACGGACTTTCGCTCACTCCGAATGAGAACGTCGTTTGTGTTCCCGCTCGGCATGCGTATTCCCATTGCGATTCGGTCGGCAAACGATACTTCCAGCCTTTCGGCAATCGACCTGCACACCGCTCCTGCGCTGTCAGTTTCTGGCAATACGAAACGGCATCATCGTGGCTGATGTAACTGGCTGCGTGATCTGCGCCTTCTTTCACATGTTCCTGACCGCTC
Organism: Planctomycetaceae bacterium; assembly: GCA_043738805.1. GTDB lineage: Bacteria > Planctomycetota > Planctomycetia > Planctomycetales > Planctomycetaceae > SXKJ01. Next base: position 4,639 of record JAYUFI010000238.1, read on the forward strand.
CAAGGACTCGTTCCCATCAACTTCTGCCACTGGCCCTGCGTGATCTCGGTTTCACCAAGCCAGTAGCCGGAGGTCAGTGCGACTTCCACTTTCTTGTCATCTTCACCCATCGTGAATGTCCCTGCAGGGCACCAACGAAACGCGATCGTCGGCGTGGGAACGAGCTCCTTCCGATCGCCTGCGTTTGTCCCTTCAAAGCCTCGGTCGGGTGTTGGTTTGGGCTTTGACGGTTGGTTTGCGACGGGACTTCCCAGGTAGCGCCAACCTTGGAACGTCGTGTCCTGAACCCAGCATTCTCCGCTCGACGGATCAAAGACGACGACATACGCTCGCGAGTCGCCATTCAATGTTGTCATCTGAAAGCGGGCGTTCGGTCTGTCTGGGTTTTGCAATGCCTGACCATGAATCGCCCGACTCGGCAGATCACTGGACAACAACACTCCCGCCACGAAGGCGACACCCGTAAAGGCAAGAATACGTTTTGTCATGACATCACTCCAATCGACCAGATTACCGAACCTTATCTGCGTCCTTCTTCTTCAGCACGATCTTCAGCATATCGCCAGCGGTCGGTGTGCCGATCCAGACGTGATAGCCTGGTGCGAACGCGTGCAGGATGATTTGCCTCCCCTCGGACAGGACGATGCGAAACTCTCCGTTTTCGTTTTCGTCCGTCGGGTGGAGCGGACCGCCCATTTGAAACACGAAGGCATCAAGCAGAGGCTTGCCGAACTCAACGTCCGTAGCTCGGGCACCCCGACTGATTTGTCTTCGTCACGCACTTGTTGAATGCGACGGAATTTGAAGACCTGCTCGGCCCGTGCTTGTCCCAATTTTGTGACCACGGCAACCTCGGACTTTGGTTCGACCAACTCATAGCCCGCCGGAGCCTTCCAAACTCCGAACTTGCTTTCCACTGACTTCTCGCCGATCCAGCGCCGCAAGTAACCCTCGTTGTCCGTGAGGCTCTCCGCTTCCGGCGTCGCCTTGCTGCCGTAGGCGAACCTGCTTCCGAGGTTGTCGCCATAAATCCGATGAGCCCAATCCTCGCCCACCGCGACCTCTTCGTAGAACTCCGCACCGGTGATGCCCTTTCCGGTCTCGGTATCGACCGCCCGCAGCACCATCTCAACCGCAGGTTCGAGCGTGAACGTGATGCGTGCCGGTCGTTCTTTTGTTGCGGCCTCGAAGCCGCTCTCGCGGCGCTCGCCATCGAGCCATTTTTCAACGCCTTGTTCGATGACACGAACGTTGAGTTCTCTTGAATGTCCGAAACTGCTCTCGGTCCAAGTCTTCTCGAAGGTCAGATACGGCCACTCTTTCTTCGAGGAGAGATGCAAGTAATAGAAGCCGACCGCCAACTCCGCCTTCAACCAACCTGCGTCATCCGTCGTGAAGATCCCAAACGATTTCTTGTCGCCGCCGTGTCCCGTCGTGAATTCAACCTTCACGTTCGGCAGCGGCTCGCTCTTCGGACCTCCGACAAGCCGCACCTCAACGACCGGCTTTGTCGCGTCCTTCTTTTCGTCGTCTCCCGGTACCTGTTGAATGCCGCTGCACTTTGCATCCTTGTCGAACATTACGATCAGCGTGTGACCGTCGCCGAGCGCGATGTGATGCGTGATCTTCTCGCCATCGACGGTCTTGCGAGTCTTCAACTCCTGCTGATTGACGATCTCCAAGAACTGCGGCTCGGTCATGTCGAGCGACAAGCCATGCAGCTTCGGATACGGCTTCAGGAATTCGAGGCCGACTGGCAGCGACGTCTCCGCATCGGCGTCAGGGACGTTCGCGACGACTTCTTTCG
>JAYUFI010000239.1:0-2446 GCA_043738805.1 Planctomycetaceae bacterium
ATCGTGGCGGACGCTGCCAGCGTCCGAGCCATCGCTGGCAGTTCCGACGCTAGCAGCGTCGGCCACGCACTCGACGCTGTCTTCCGGCGCATGGTGGCGAAGAAGCCGGAGGATCGGCCGCAGACGATGACGCACGTGATGGCCGAGTTGGAACGCTGTCTCTCCGGCGGCTCGCCGACGATTGCGATTCGACCGAACTCGAGCACGTCGGCGAGTGGCGTCGGCAGCGGGAATGAACTGCAAGATTTTTTGAGACTGATCGGCGGAGAAGAGGGTTCGACGGCGACAAGTGCCGCTCCGGCTGGCTCGAAGGGGACGGCGGTGGCTCCGTCATCGGTCGAGGCCGAGACGATGATCTCGTCGGCGGGTGACGGAGGGACCGATCCACGCACCGAGCAGTCACTGATCATCAAGCGATCTGGCGAGCCGTTGGGCGTTAGCCCTCGGACTGTCCGGGGGCTTACGCCCAACGGCTTGCCAAGCAGTCAGAAAATGAAGATGGTGCTTCTCAGTTCGATTGCTGCGGTGGTGGTGCTGCTGGGAATCGTGTTCGCGATGCGTAGCAAATCGGGCGCGCTGCATCTGGAGATTAAAGACGAGCTCATCGAAGTGACCATCGGTGAAACTGGCCGCGTTGTGAAGGGTGTCACTGAGCAAGACCTGTCGCTCGCCGTGGGCGAGCATGTTCTGCACATCAAACGAGAAGACTTGGCGTTCGATACTGATCCAATTGAATTGAAGAAGGGCGAGCCAGTCTCGATCACCGTTGAACGAGTCGGCCGCCGCGTGCGAGCGATGCAAGGTTCCACGCTGCTCGGCCGCAAAGAGAGTCCGAAGTCGAAGGACAAAACGACGGTCAGTTCGGCTTCGCCGGATTTCGCCTTGGATTTCGCGATCGGCACTTCCCAAAGCAAAATCGAAATTCCGTTGGCCAGTCTCGATCCCAACCAACCCTGGACGTTGGAAGGCTACATTCAGCCGGCCGATCTCCCAGACCACAATCAAGGATTGCCTGCCATCTTTAGTGGAGATGCTTGGCAGATCAATTTGAATCACTGGTCGATGAGGCTCGTGGAGCAATCCGCGCCGGCGGGAACAGACCGATCCGAAAATGTGCTGGCCACGAGTTCGGTGGAGTCGTTGCGGGGGAAACGCTTTCATGTGGCGGCGGTCTATGGAGACAAGCTGGCGCAATTCTTTATCAATGGCAAACTCGTTGGCGGTGCTCCCTCCAAATTCCTTCCCAAGCAGAACCTCGGAAAGTTGATTCTCGGAGCACGTTTCAGTGGCACGATGGACGAATGGCGAATCTCGAAAGTTGGCCGTTACGGAAAAGACTTCACGCCGCCTCAACGCTACGAGACTGATGCCGACACGCTGGCTCTGTACCACTTCGACGAAGGCACGGGGGATGTGCTGAAGGACTCGTCCGGCAAAAACAATCACGGCAAGATCGTCGGCGCGAAGTGGGTGCGTTCGGATAGCGGCCTTGTGGTTAGCGACGACCCCGACCGCCGCGCGGCCGAGTGGGTGCTCAAAGTGGGTGGCGGCGTTCGTGTGCGTGAGGTGAACCAAACCAACCCCGGCGCTCCGCTCGCCCCCGGTGACAAGCTGCCGGCTGGTCGCTTCAAAGTGCAAAGCGTGCATCTTTCCTACCGAGACGAATTCGTGACCGACAACACGCTTGAGAACCTTCGTGGCCTGACGGAAATCAAAGACCTCAATCTCCTGGCTTGCAGGTCGTTCACGGATCGATCTCTGAAATTGATCGGCACCCTCAAGTCTCTCCAGTCGCTTGCTTTGGTCGCAACTGAAGTCACGGATGACGGGATCAAGGACTTGCGCGGGCTCTCCGAATTGACAACGCTCGCTTTGAATGGGACGCGTGTCACCGGCCGAGGATTGGAGTCGCTGAGAGATCTGCAAAAGCTGCGCGTGTTGGAAGTGGCGGACATCAACTCGAGTGAAGCCGTGGTGGAAATTGCGAAGGGGGCGTGGCCGGAGTTAAACAGACTCGGGTTACCCGGGACCATTCTCACCGACTCTGGAGCAACCGGACTTGCCAACTTGCCGACGCTTTCTCGTCTCGAACTGGTTCTGTATCAAGCCAGTGATGACCAGTTGCGACGATTGGCACCGCTTCAAAAACTGACCATCTTGTCGTTGGTCAACGGCAGTTCGCTCAGCGACGCCGGGTTGGAGCATCTGCGACCGCTGACCAACCTCAAGATTCTGGGATTTCGTAACACGCAGGTCACCGCTGCTGGAGTGGCCAAGCTGCAACAGGCGTTGCCCAATTGCAAAATCGAATGGGACGGCGTGAAGACGGTGACCGGCGATGTCCCCGCAGCCAATCCAGTGGCATCTCAAGTCCGCGTTGTGGATTTGCTCGCGCTGGTCGATCTCAAGCGAGATGTTCTGGCCGGCCAATGGACGCGCGAGGCGG
>JAYUFI010000240.1:0-2444 GCA_043738805.1 Planctomycetaceae bacterium
CGAATGCACCACACGCCGTTAATAATTCTCGATCGGGACGAGCCGGATCGACCAAGAGTTCGGCAGCGACGATCACGCTCACTGCGATTGAACTGCCCCATGTCCAAATCTGCTGCCATAGCCAAGGACTGATCGAAGCCGGAAGTAAAACAGGACCAAACAGTGATGGACTCAACGGTTTGAATTCTTCACGGAGCGTTATCCAGACCAAGGAACAAATTGCCGCACCGACGGTCATCCATTGCAGGTACATCGGCATCATGCGGGCTTCAAACGCAATCGGCTCCATCCACAAACTAACGAAAGCTGCAAGCACGATTGTCAGGCAGACGATGTGCGAAACAGCGAACATCATCGTCGCCGATCGCTCACGTCGTGCCTGTCTTATGAGCCATCCCGACCACAACAGCAACGGCATCAGCAGCACCAATAGCTGCTCCATGAAGTTGATCTCTAATTGCCAAGAAAACTTCGCCCACAACATCGCATGAGCTTCAGTACTCGGAACGATCAACAACAATATCGGAACCAAACAAAGCCAGCCGATGACGCCTTGAATGTGACGCGCGGACTTCACCACCCGCTCTCGTTGAGACGCTCGACAGAATCGTTGATCCAAGCGGCATCCCAACCGCATGCAGCCCAACGCAAACAAGCCTCCCAGCGTCAGCCACCAGATCATGGACTGAGCGACCCAACTGCCGTCGCTCGTTTGAATCGCACTCAGCAGCAAGCCGCTCACGCCCGCAGTCACCAAACACGCGAATGAACTGACTCGTCGTCGCTCACACACGGCACCGCAAATCGCGGCCGACACCAAGGCAGAGACGGCCCACCAAGAGGTTGACTCGAAATAGGGGCGAGTCACCGACGCGAGAATTTCCGGCGTGTCCAAATATCCCGACGTCATCCACGGCCACGCCGCTTCCGGCAGCGCGAACATCAACAGCATGAACACGAATCGCACCACCTCAGACAACCACGGAAAGCGAACAGGCTTCGGCACGCGGTCTCGACGTGAGCCTCTGCGCCACGCGACGAACAGCCAATGCCGAGTGATCTCTTCTAACATCAAGCTCGCGCCGCCGACTCCGATCAACGGCAATGCCAGTCGGTCCCAACGCCACTGTGTCGGCAGCCAATTGATGCGCGGCATCTGCGCCATGATCAGCGGCCAACAACCGGTCCAAGTCGTGGCCAGAAGTGCGACCACCAACACGGGCGGAATCCAACGATCGACTTTCCAATCGCAACACCGTGCCAGCACGGCGAACTTTCCACCGAGTCGCCGCCACAACAACCACGGTACGCAAGCCGCAGCCAGTCCTGTGATCTGCCAATGCACATGTCGCACATCCACAATCGCGGCCAGCACGTCGCCATGAGCGACCCACCACGGTTGCTGTTGCGCGAACGATGCGACACCCAAAATCGTCGCGATGAACGCGACTGCTTGGCTCAACGAAAACACGTTCCGCGATTGCCACAGATGAGCCTGACCGAGACACAGCGCGGCGATCCAGCCGAGGTAAATCGCATGAGGACCGAAGTCCCCCCAAACTTTCCACGGCATCGCGAACAACGCCACGACGATCGCTCGACCACTGGCCGCTGACCAAGGCGTCACGAAACGCTGGCGAACTTTGCCAATGACCGCGCACCCCAACGACCACGTCGCGAACGCCAGCAGTGCGACGACGATCGGTCGGTTCGGCAACAGGCCGACAGCATTCAGCCAACCACGCACATGCTCGTTCCAGCCGAGCGCGTGCAGAAACACTCCCAGCCACACGACCGCTCCGGCCCACGCCAGTTCGATGCGATTCAGCCGCTCGTTTGCGATCATCCCCACGATGCCGAAGAGCACGAAGACCACCGTCGCCAGCGAACGATCAACGTTCGGCTGCGACAAGTTCGGCCAGAATCCGGCGTAACCAGCGATCGCCAAACTTAGCACCGCCATACCGCCAGCGGCCGCGAGATATGAGTTCGTAGTTCCGCCTTTAGGCGGCTGCTCCTTATGCAAACGAAAAAGACCGCCTAAAGGCGGAACGACGAACAGGGCGACCGCTGTCGTTAGCAACGACATCAGCGAGACCACGATCCCGCTGCGTCCCAATAACAGCGTGTCGATCAACGATCGCTCGGAAGAAACTCCCGCGCCGCCGATTGCTTCACCGAATTGATGAAAGGCAATCAAGCCCGCTAGAGCGAGGCATTCCAGCGCCGGGAAGTGCAATGGGGCCAAACCCGTTGCGAAGCCGAACCAGCTCAGCACGACAAAATTCACGACGCCAACCGCAATCAAGCGATCGGGACTCGGCCATGCCAAGACGACAGTAGCGACCATCAACGAGGCACCGAGCAACGTGACCGCAGTCGCCGCGATGTCTCGGCTGGTCATCACCGACACTTTGGCGAGCGAGGCGGCGTCAGCCCCCCGG
>JAYUFI010000241.1:0-2438 GCA_043738805.1 Planctomycetaceae bacterium
AGAACAAAGCGACGGTTTCTACGGATCCACTTCTGTACGCGATTGGGGATTGCGGTTGGGATGCCGCGCAGCGTTTCGCCCCCCACAAAAAGGTGCAAGTCGTCGGCCAACTCCTGGGCCGTCGCGTATCGCTTGTCCCGATTCTTCTCCAAGCACTTCAAGCAGATCGCTTCCAGTTCGCGCGGAACACTCGGCTGAACTTTCCGAGGTGGCGTCGGGGCGGCATGTTGAATCTGGTGCAACAACATTGACAGTTCACCGCGAAACACGCGCTGGCCTGTCAGCAACTCATAAAAGATGGCTCCCAGAGAATACACGTCCGAGCGGCGGTCGATGGCTTTGTGATCCGCGTTGGCCTGTTCGGGAGACATGTACGCTGGCGTCCCGACCAACTGATTTTCGATGGCCAGTGAGTCGTCACCGGTCTCTCGTTTTGCCAAGCCGAAATCCGCAACATGCGGCTCACCTTTTTGGTCGAGCAGTACGTTGGCCGGCTTCAGATCGCGATGCACGATACCCCGCTCGTGAGCATGATGGGCTGCGGACGCCAACTTGCCGACCAGGATCGCAGCCTCGGTGGAAGACAGACGAGTTGCCTCGATCCAACTCTTGAGGCTGACACCATCCACCAAGTCGGAAACGATGAAGGCCGAGGATTCGTCTTCACCCACTTCATGGATCGCGACAATGTTGGGATGGTGCAACTTAGCCGCCGCTCGCGCTTCACGCAGAAAGAAAGCCAGATCAGTGGCCGCGATGCGATCCTTGCGGGGGATCTTGATCGCCACGTCGCGCTGCAAACGCATGTCCTTCGCGCGCCAAACTGTGCCGAATCCACCTTCACCCAGGAGCGACAGCAGTTCAAAGTGTTTGATTCGCCGCCGCCGAGGCGGAGCCTTGGGCCACGCGATGGTTTGCACGTCGATATCCGCAGTCACGGGTGCTTGCACTTCGATGGCACCGACAAAGTCGTGGCCATTCCGCTCCGCTTGCAAGGCATCCAGAATCGGAGCGGCGGTAGGAAATCGACGGTAGTAAGGGCCAAACGCAATCGTCCCACCATGCTTCACTTGAAAGTCGAGTTCCAGCGCCACGAGTTCCGGCAGCAGCGCCATGCGGCCCGCTTCCGGGAACGCCGCCAAGAATTCTTCGATCTGCGGCTGGTGGCTCGTGCGAAGAGCGGCCTCGAACTGATCGCAAACGAGGTCAACTTGCTCGCTGAGCGACGGCGATCGAGGTTCCTGTGGTTGGGGTTCGACCTCACTCATCGTTCCAATTCCTTGGACCAAGTCTCCCGGATCAAGTTGAGCTTCCGGATGACTGTCCGGGGCGCGACGCCCAATTTTTCCGCGATCTCCTCGTGAGTGTCACCTTCCAGTTTCCAAACGGCAATCGACCGCAGAACGTCGTCGCGCAGTGAGGCCAACAAGCGTTGTTGCTCTTCTTCCAACAGCAGAATCAATTCCGGGGGCGGCTGACTATCGGCCAGCGACGACGGAGTGAACTCCGAATCACCAGAGACCGTGTCCAACTGGCTCAGTGAGACCACTTTTTGACCGCGTTTGAGACGCGAGTTGTAGGCTTTGCGATTGATCGCCTTGCGGCGTGTGATCGCCAATAACAACCACCACAACTCAGTCCGATCCTTGACTGTGTCTAATCGACCATCAGTCGCTCCGGTCCATAATGCCTTGAAGACGCTTTGTACCAAATCCTCTTCGTCGGCGACCGCACTGACCGCACCGCGATAACGATCTTGAGCGAGCCGCATCAGGGCGGACGAATAACGATTCCAGAGTCGCTCAGCCGCCTCTTGATCGCCTCGCTCCAACTGCCGCAGCCAGATCGTCACCGAGTCCTGATTCACGAACAAAACCCTCCTGCAAAACAAACCAACAGCTCACAGAGTCGTTTAACCGCACGCCGCAGGCACGCGCGTTCGGGAACTGTGGTTAAACGATCGTCCGAAACCTCTCATTCAGGACCGTGCGAGGTATATCGTGACTAATAGAGACCGGCCAGCGTCGGTAATCGATTTCCGTGCGGAACCGCGCCCACTGGTCCTCTGATACGGATCTCAGAAAATCACTGCGCGTTTTCCCGCTCAACTCGTCACGCGGAGCGATGACGGCTACGTAGCCATCACGCTCCCGCGTTTTGATTGGGGACAAGGGTAACAGTCGTTCGGGGACATAGGTAACAGGTTGAGAGGGGCGGAAGGCTGATGAAAACGCGTGGGGTGGAAGGCCAGAGCGAGGCCGCCGGAGAGAGGGCAAGGAGCGGAGCGTATCTCGGCTTCGCTCGCTGGTGCGCCTACCGCGCACAGCGTTGATACCCCGACGTTCGTCGTCTCGCTCTTCGTCGGACATCATCTCGCCGACGTTCGCCGCTTGGCGACATCGGCCACTTAAAACGACACCCGCGTGTCGGCGTGCCCA
>JAYUFI010000242.1:0-2437 GCA_043738805.1 Planctomycetaceae bacterium
GAGAACACAAAATTCTTCTGATTGAGATGCTGGAAGTCGCCGGTCTGCTCGACGTGCGAAAAGATGATCTCCGCTTCGGCCACCAAGCGGCTGCCGACGTGAGCCTTCACTTCGACCGAACCACCTTCGGGCCGGTCATCCATGAGCGTCGCCTTGTAAGTAATCGTGTCACCGGGAACGACCACTCCGTGATAAATCACGTTGGGCACCTTCGCCAAAATCACGATGTGCTCAAAGTGATGTTTCTCACCCAGCAGAATCCCGCCGGTCTGAGCCATTCCTTCCAGCATCAACGACGCGGGCATCACCGGAAAGCCGGGGAAGTGGTCATGCAAATGCTCTTCCGCGAGAGTCACGTTCTTGATCGCTGTCGCGGACTGACCGCTTTGAAACTCGGTGAAGCGATCAATCCAAAACCAGCGCATGACCAAAGCCTTTGAGACACTGCGGCATCACGCCGCTTTCCATCGAGTCCGTCTTTTGAACTTACGGAAGACAATTCGAGCAACGCCAGAAACGAAAACACGATGCGTGTCACACCGCGAATCGTACTTAAGCGGCCAGCTTGTTCTTCACGAAGTTCACGAGCATCTGCACGGTAAACATGTCGCGCATGTTTTCGACCTTCGGATCCTGAGAGAACTTCTCCAGGTCGAAGTGCGGCATCCGTTGCTTGAGTGAAGCCAAACCTTCCGCCGTTACGAGTCCCTCTTTGACGAGGCCAGAATCTGAGGAAGCAAGATCTTCCGGGAAGAGTTCGCCACGGGGGATCTTGATGCCAAAATTCTTCTCTAGGCGGAACACGATGTCCAAGAAGTCGATTGATTCGGCTCCCAGATCGGCTTCCAAACGTGACTCCAGAGTGACTTCATCGTCGTCGACTCCCAGAGCGTCAACCAACGTGTCCCGAACTTTTACGAAGATATCTTCAGGCGTCATTCCAACCTCTCCCGGGCATCTCACACGAATCATCTCAACGAGATCATTCGCCGATTCAGCCCTGAATCGTACTGCTCGCGTTTTGGAACACGGCCACCGGCTCCGCGAGCCAACCGGCAACCAACCCACTATTGATTCCTGCGTCAGATCATTTCAAACAACCGACATGCTTGTCAGTCATCCGCGAACGATCTTCCGCGAGGGTTTTACGCTACTTCCACGTTCATCACATCCCAGCTCCCAACGTCAGTCCGCCGTCAACCGTGAGCACGTTGCCCGTCACATACGACGCCCCTTCGCTGGCAAAGAACAGCACCGCATTCGCAATGTCTTCCGGATTTCCCAAACGGCGTGCCGGAATCTGCTTCTTAATCGTGTCTTCAGCCGCGTTGCGAATCGCTGCGGTCATGTCCGTCGCAATGAATCCCGGAGCAATCGCGTTGCAAGTGATGCCACGCCGGCCAAGTTCGTTTGCCAAGCAGCGCGTGAAGCCTTCGATGCCTCCCTTGCTGGCCGCGTAGTTCGCTTGTCCGGAGTTCCCGAAGTTTGCCGCGACGCTGGAGATGTTGACGATCCGGCCTTGTCGAGCGGACATCATCGGCCTTGTCACAGCCTGCGAGTAATTAAACACGCTGTTGAGATTCGCATTGATCACGGCTTGCCATTGCTCGAACGACATCGTCGCGAGCAAGCCGTCCTTAATAATTCCGGCGTTGTTGACCAACAGGTACACGCCGCCCCACTTCTCCACGAGCTCTTCGACCAGCTTGTCAGCGGCAACTTTGTCAGCGGCGTCGGCTTGATAGGCGAGAACTTCGTGGCCTTCGCCCTTCAGTTCGTTCAACAACGACTCAGCGGCAGCGGAATTCGAGTGATATGTGAAAGCCACCTTCACACCGGCTCGCGCGAGCGCTTGTACGATCGCCCTGCCGATGCCTCGGCTTCCACCGGTGACAATTGCCGTTTTTCCCGCCAAACTCATGTTGAACCTCAAGCTCCTGACATCGAACCGCTGACCTTCGGTCGTCACTGACAACCGTGTGAATCCAAACTTAGGTCGAGCTCGCTCCGCTCCAAATCTGAGTAAACTGCTGTCGTAGATGAGCGACCAATAGCTCGTCCGATTTTGCCAAACTAGGATTTTGATCGCGTAAATTAAAACGTCTCAAAGTGATTTTTGCGCTCATCGCCGATAGGCCATCAACGCTCCCCTCGCCTTTGAACGTGCATTCGGAATCGTCGATTTTGTGAATTGTTGACGTGACTGTCAGTGACTTTCCCGGCGTCACAAAATTGTTGAATTTCAACGCCTTCGCTTGCTTCAGCAGGATGGTGCTGAAGCGAAAATCTTCCGTGTGCCGCAACAGCCAAGCACTGGCTTGCACCAGAGACTCAACCATCATGACCCCCGGCAAGACGGGAAATCCCGGAAAGTGGTCCTGAAGATATTCTTCCGCCAACGAGACGTTTTTGACGGTCGTGATCGACTTCCCCGCTT
>JAYUFI010000243.1:0-17098 GCA_043738805.1 Planctomycetaceae bacterium
AAACATCCAACTGATTGTCGATTCGAGCGGCCTGCTCCCCCTTCGCATCGACGGGCGCGTGCTTGTCTTCACCGAGGAACCAGAAGCCGGTGGCGATGATGGATTCGTTGAAGCCGTCGGTCGGATGGGAACGCGCGAGGGGGAGAGGGGGGGAGGGGGGGAGGGGGGGAGAAGCCGGTTGTTGAGTTTTGTTTTTTTGATCCTCCGCCCTCCGCTCTCCTCCCTCCGCCTTCATCAAATCCCCCGCGACATGCTCGACGACAAACCGGTCATAAGGCACATCCGCATTGAGCGCGCGGATCACGTAGTCGCGGTATTGATGCGCGTGATGCAGCGGGTAATCGAATTCGTGGCCGAGCGTTTCGGCGTAGCGGACCAAGTCGAGCCAATGCCGCGCCCAGCGTTCGCCGAAGTGCGGTGAGTCTAGCAAGCGGTCCACGACTCGCGCGAGTGCTTCGCGAGTCGGAGCTGTGTCGGCAACAAACTCTTCCGTCTCAGCCGGCGTCGGCGGAAGGCCGATGAGCGTGAAGTAAATTCGACGCAACAACGTGAGACGGTCGGCGGGAGCAGCGTGCGACAAGCCGCGCTCTTCGAGCTTGGCCAGGATGAATTGGTCGATGTTGTCAGAGTTACGAAACGCGGCTGCGTTTGACTTCGGGTCAGCCTGGAAAGGCTGACGTACTTTCGGCACGTCGCGATGCGCGATCGGCTGCCACGCCCAATGCTTCGCTTTGCGTTCCGCAAGCGGGAACACATCAAGCTTCTTGTCTGTCACGGGATCGTCTTTGCCAACGCTCCACGGAGCGCCGCGCTTGACCCACTCCGTCAAGATCGCGACCTCACCATCCGGCATCCGCGACTTCGGCGGCATCTCGAAATCGACATAGTTGATCGCCTTCACGAGCAAACTTTCGCCCGGCTTCCCCGGGACAATCGCCGCGCCGGAATCACCGCCGCGCAACATCGCCGCGCGTGACGAAAGGCTCAGCCCCCCTTTCAAAACTTTCGTCTCCGGCCCATGACACTCAAAGCAGCGAACTTCCAACAACGGCTTTACTTTCGTCGTGAAGAACTCGACGGAGGCCGCATCAAACGTCGCCGTCTCTTGCGAGTCGGCTCGTTCGCGCGGCCAAACAATGAAGGCCGCGAGGCACGCACCAACCAGCAGCAATAATCGCCGCGACAAAGAGGCCATCATTGGCGAGACTCCTGTTGTGTTGCATTCGGACTCAACCAATGCGCGATTCCAAACGAGACGCCGCAGACGAAGAGAATCAAATAGACCGCGTAAATCCGCAGACAATCTCCGATGGTTATTTTCATGACGACATGGTCCGGCAGCTCCGTTCCGTAGCCAAGAAATGCAGACTTCGCTGGCTTATCTCCATCGAGCACCGCAGCAACCTCTTGAGGAACCGGAACACCTTCCGCTTCAAACTGCGACCGAATGTAGTTTTTGATCTCACGTTCGATATGCAGAAAGTAGGCATAACCGCCGAATACACTCAATAGAGAGAACAGTCCGGCAATTGCGTAACGCATGGGATGCCATCCGTCGAGAAAACTCAACGTGTAAAGTGCCCGTGATAAGCATGAGAAGCCCGGCATTTTGAAAATGCCGGGCTACTCGTGATGGTTGTTTACTTCGCCAATTCGGCTTCGATCGCTTTCACGACTTCTTCTGAGTCCGGTTGCGTGCCAGTGCGGAAGCGGCCGACGACTTTGCCTTCTTTGCTGATGAGGAATTTTTCAAAGTTCCATTTCACGGGACCGGCGTCTTTCGCGAACGCCTCTTTCGACGTGAGTTGCTTGAAGAGGTCAGCGGCCTTTTCGCCGTTGACGTCGACCTTCGAGAACATGTCAAACTTCACGCCATAGTTCTTCTGGCAGAAGTCGGCGACCTCTTCATCGTTGCCCGGTTCTTGCTTGCCGAACTGGTTGCAGGGGAAGCCGAGGACGGCCAAACCTTTTTCGTTGTACTTCTCGTGCAAGACTTCAAGCGGCTTGTACTGCGGAGTCGCTCCGCATTGGCTGGCGACGTTGACGACCAACAACACTTTGCCTTTGTACTTCGACAGGTCCACTTTCTTTCCGGTCAACGTCTTCATCTCGTGCTTGAGAAGCGGCGGGACGTCTGTTTTCTTTTCTTCGGCGGACGCGAACACACCGGCGAACAACGCGGTTGACAACGCACAGATGAGAGCGAGAACTAACGACTTCATGGCAGGTCTCCTGATTGAGAAAACGGGGATGGTGAAAACACAGGTGGGAACATAGGCGAGAGGCTTGTCAGCCTGTTGAAAACTGTGGCACGACGTTCCGCGTCATGAGGAATGCTGGAAGAGACTCGGAAAACAAACTCCATCTCGACGCGGAGCGTCGAGCCACAATCATTCGGCATGGCTCCAAATCAAGCTGAAACGGCAAACCCTTCAGCCACGCGAACAGCATATCTCCGATCTGTGTAAAACCGGAAGCGGCTGGGGGGAACGCCGTTGTTTTCGCGAGGTGTTTTCCGTCGTTCGCTTCACCGACTTTTCAACAATTCCGCACCCACTTCACGCAGCGTCGTGAGCAGTTCATCCAAATCGTCGGTCGTTGTTAGTGGGTTGATGATGGTCACTCGCAGCGCGCCGCAGCCACCGAGATTGGTTTGGACGATGTAGAACTTGCCCGATTCGATGACGCGCCGACGCAGCTCACGTTGAAACGCGCCGAGCACTTCCGGAGGAGCGTCCTCCATCGCAGTGGGAACATATCGGAATGCAACGATGTTGCACTGCGGTTCGTGCAGCGGCAGGAAATCCTCGGCGGCAAGCAACTTGTTGTAGAAGACACGACCGAGGTCAAAGGTCACATCGACCAAGTCCTCGAACAACGATTGCCCGAACAGCGACCACGTTCCCCACAAGCCGTATGCGGCCGCTCGCTTCGTGCATTCGAGCGTCAACATCCCGCTGTCGTACTCAGCCATGCCGGGTGCGGATGGGTCGAACAAATACGGAGCGTCTTGTCGAAACGTTTCGAAGCGATGTCGTTTGTCGCGGTACAACACGAACGCGCACAGAGCGGGCACGAACATCATCTTGTGAGCGTCCCAGACCACACTGTCTGCTTGATCGATACCATCCAACAAATGCCGATACCGCCGACTCATCAACGCCGCTCCGCCGTGAGCCGCGTCGACGTGCATCCAAACTCCATGCTGGCGACAGACGGCGGCGATCTCTCGCAGCGGATCGAACGCTCCAATCGGCGTCGCGCACGCGCAGGCTGAGACAGCGATCACCGGATGCCCTTTCGATTTGAGTTCCATGATCTGTTCATCGAGCCGTTGCGGATCAAGCTGTCGATGTTCGTTGAGTGCCGCTCGCAAGACTTGTTTCGTCCCCAGCCCGATGATCCCCGCCGCTCGCGCGACGGAATAATGAGCGTCCGCCTGCACGATCATCGTAGGACGGTTTTTCAAACCGTCCGAACGTTCGACGCTGTCCTGAGTGGGCGGATTCATGGCTCCGGTTTGCAAAACCGGGCTACGGTTTGCTCCGCTCTCAAACGCGATCCCTTCTTCCCACGAACCACCGAGCATCACATTCCGAGCGGTCAGCAACGCCGTGAGATTCCCCAACGAACCACCATGCGTCACCAGGCCCGCGAAGCGGTCTCGTTGCCAACCAATCTGTTCGCCCAAGCGATTGACCAAAGCCCGTTCGACAGCAGTCGCCCACGGCCCCATTTCGTAAATCGCCATCACTTGATTCGTGACCGCTCCCACCGCATCAAACAACCCGGCGATCGGCACCGGGGCCGGAACCTGATGTCCGATGTAATGCGGATGATGCAGATTGTGCCCGCGATCAAGCATCTGCTGCACAATCGCGCCGAAACGATCGGGACTCTCCAGTGAATCGCCCAGCCATTGCTCCGCTTCGGCGATGTTCGCTTCCGGCTCCGCCCAATTGAGGACTCGCGTGGACCGCCGTTGAACGTTGTCGAGATGCGTGGAAAGCAACTCCGCCCATCGGCTCGCTGCCGCGCGAAACCGCTGCGGATCGTAGATCGCTTTCAAGCGTGCCTGAGTCTCACTCAAACTGGCTTCATCCAACATCGAGCAACTTTCCGAAGAGTCGTTGAGACTTCATGACCATTTGAGTTGCTTAACCGCAAGCCACAGGCATGCGCTTCGAGACACACACAATGCGGGCACATGCCCTGAAACGCGCACGCCTGCGGCTTGCGGTTAAACGATTGTCCTGATTTACGCAAAGAACTTCGCAAACTGCGTCTTCACTGCGTTCAAACCGGCGTTGATGAAGCGTGAATCGTTCGTCATCGACAGCATCCGGCAACCTTTGGAATACATCATCTCACAGTGCTCTGGAGTGGGCGTGACTGCTCCCCACGGCTTGTTGTGCTTGCGGCAGGCGGCGGCCACTTTGTCGATCGCCGCTTGGCATTTGGGGTTCATGAAATCGCCGGTGACACCGAGAGCCTGACTCAAATCAGACGGCCCGACAAACAGCAAATCGACGCCATCAATCGCGGCGATCTCATCCACGCATTCGACTGCTTCGAGCGTTTCAATCTGGATCGCGACCCAGCTCTTCTCGTTCGCTTCGACCACAAACTTCGCTTGAGGCGTCAGCGTGTACCGGCCATCGAAACCGCTGTTGTTGAGCCCTCGAAAACCGCGCGGAGCGAACTTCGACCAACGCACGATCTCCTCTGCTTGCTGCGCCGAGAAAACCATCGCCGCCATGATCCCGCCCGCTCCCGCTTCCAGACATTTCGTCACCAGCGCGTAATCAGTCGGAGCAATCCGCACGAAGCAATCGAGGTTCTGACTACGAGCCGCCAAGCAGGCAACTTCGAGTTTCTCCATCGAGAACCCCACATGCTCGTGATCCAGCCACAAGCAGTCAAAGCCCCCATTGAAGCCAATCATGTTGATCACGTTGTGATGCAGCACTCGACCAATCGCCGCTGCCCGCACAGTCTCACCCTTCGCCAATCGTTCTTTTGTCCGTTGCATCGGAAACCTTTCTGGAAAGCATTCGAGACCGAGCAGATTTGATTTCGTGTGGCAGACTAAAGTCTGAACTTCCACTTTCCCAGCGAAGCCACTGGCAAGTTCACGTCTCAGCCGTACTGGCATTCGGCGTCCGAATCGCCGAGATTGCCTGCGACCATCTCCGGTCAATGTGAAGTAAGTCTCGACGGTTTCCGGGAGGAGTACCTCAGAACGCGAGTTGTTGATGAGTGGCTTCTGTGATGAACGAAGCCTTGAGTTGTGAGTTTCTCTCTTCGCCTTTCGATGAGCTGTGATGCGTGCGATTGATCGTAAATTGGTGAGGGATGTGCTCCAAATGTGGGGGCAGATGCTCGCGATTTGTGCGGTCATGGCGTGCGGGGTCGCGACGTTCGTCATGTCAACCAGCGCGTTGGTCTCGTTGCAGCGGACGATGGACGGCTTTTATGAATCGAACCGTTTTCCGCATGTGTTCGCGCGACTGAAACGTGCTCCGATTTCGTTGGCCGAGCGGATGGAGGATGTGCCGGGAGTAGCTCGTGTGCAGTCGCGAGTCGTGGTCGATGTGACGCTCGATCTGCCGTCGTTTCCAGAACCGGTCGCGGGGCGATTGATTTCGATTCCGGAGCATCCGCAATCGACCGATCTCTGTTCGCTGTTCTTGCGGAAGGGACGATTCATCGAGCCGCGGCGCGATGACGAAGTGCTCGCCAGCGAGGGGTTTGTCAAAGCCCACAAGCTGAATCTGAATGATGAGCTTGCGGCAGTCATCAACGGCAAGAAGAAGAAGTTGCGAATCGTCGGCGTCGCGCTTTCGCCGGAATACGTCTATCAAATCAAGTACGGACAGCTCGTGCCGGACGACAAGCGGTTCGGCATCTTGTGGATGAGCCGCGAGGCGCTCGAAGCCGCGTATGACATGAAGGGGGCGTTCAACGATGTGATGATTGATCTGCTCCCCGGTGCGGTTGAGGCGGACGTCACACGGCGGCTTGATCGGCTCATCGAAAAGTACGGCGGTTTCGGATCGCATGGTCGAGCGGATCAAATCTCGCATCGCTTTCTGACCGACGAGATCAGCAACCTCAAGCGGATGGGGATGATCATTCCGTCGATCTTCTTGGGCGTCGCCGCGTTTCTGCTCAACGTGGTGCTGAATCGAATCATCGCGTTGCAGCGGGATCAGATCGCCGCGCTGAAGGCGTTCGGATATTCGCATTGGGCGGTGGGGCGGCATTACCTCAAGCTGGTCTTCATCGTGTGCGTCGTCGGAGCGATTTCTGGGACGATCGTCGGTGCGATCCTCGGTCGCAAGATGATGGGGATTTATGCGGAGTTCTATCGGTATCCCGAACTGCAATATCACCTGCCGCCGGAAGTCATCGCGGCGGCGTTCGCACTCTGCACAGTGGCGACGATGGTCGGCACGTTGAACGTCGTGCGACGAGCGGTTCATTTGCCGCCGGCGGAAGCGATGCGACCGGAGACTCCCGGCGATTTCCGACCAACGATCTTTGAACGGCTCGGCTTACAAAACTGGCTCTCGCAAATCGGGCGGATCGTGTTGCGCAACATCGAGCGGCGTCCGATGAAAGCCTTCTTGTCGATCTGCGGCATCGCGATGGCGGTCGCGATTCTGGTGCTCGGTCGGTTCTCCGCCGACTCGCTCAATTGGCTGGTACGAATGCAGTTTGAAGTGATGAATCGGCATCATATTGACGTGTCGCTCAACGAGCCGACATCTCGGAAAGCGCTGCATGAAATCGAACGGCTGCCGGGTGTGATTCACGCCGAGCCGCGTCGCGGGACCGGGATCAAGATTCGCAACGGGCACATCGAGCGGCGCACTTTTCTGCAAGGGATTATTCCCGACCCGAAGCTCAACCATCTGATGGACCAGGATCAACAGCCGGTGGAAGTTCCTGCGGAAGGGATCATTCTCAACGCAAAATTAGCGCAGATTCTGGAAGTGCATGTCGGCGATCAACTGACGATCGAAGTGTTGGAAGGTGCCCGGCGAGTGCGCTCGGTGCGTGTCGCGGGACTCAACACAGAATACCTCGGCACGGTTTGTTACATGGAAGGTCGAGCGTTGAATCGGCTCGTCGGCGAAGGTCCGGCAGTGACGAGCGTCGCGATCACGGCGGATGCGGCGAACGTCGAAGACTTGTATCGCCGATTGAAAGCGACACCGCGAGTCGCCAGCGTGATGCTCAAGCTGGCGACGATTCAAAGTTTCCGTGACACCGTGATGAATAACTTGCTGACCATGCAATTCTTCAACGTGATCTTCGCCTGCATCATTGCGTTCGGCGTCGTCTACAACACCGCGCGAGTCGCGTTGTCGGAACGCGGTCGAGAACTCGCGAGCCTCCGTGTGCTAGGTCTGACTCGCGGTGAGATTTCACAAATTCTGCTCGGCGAACTGGCGATCTTGACGCTCGCCGCGATCCCCGTGGGATTGTTCATCGGCAATCGCTTGGCGGGACTCGTTTGCTGGTTCATGGACACCGAACTGTATCGCATCCCGCTGATCATTGAGCTGAATACGTATGCGTTTTCGACCTCGGTGGTGTTAATCGCCGCAGTCCTGTCGGGCCTGTTGGTTCGACGTCGGTTAGACCATTTGGATTTGATCGCTGTTTTGAAGACGAGAGAGTAAAAGCTGTCATCCGAAGCGTAATACCCCTCGCGGTTATGGGATAATTGTTTAACCGCACGCCGCAGGTACGCGCGTTGTACGGCGAACAATCCCCAAACGCGCACGCCTGCGGCTTGCGGTTAAACGACTTGTCAGCGAGACAAATACAGGAACCTTTTTTGTGCGTTGGATCAAACGATTGTTGTGGCTGAGCGTGGCTGGCGGGATCCTGGCCGCGCTGACGTATGGGTTCCTGCCGAAGCCGGTTCCAGTAGATGTGGCACGCGTCACGAAAGGCTCGTTGAGCGTCACCGTCAATGAAGATGGCAAGACGCGCTTGCGTGACCGGTATCTCATTTCTTCGCCGCTGGCAGGTCACTTGCACCGCATCAAAATGCGAGCGGGCGATCCGGTCTTTGCGTTGGCGGTACAGAAGCCGCCGACCGATGTGACGACGTCGGCAGATCTCAACGGCAGAACGGCAACGGCAGACTCGCAAGGATCGGCTGCTGTCAGCGAACTCGCGGTCATTGATCCGGTCGATCCGGTGCTGCTCGACTCACGGCAGATCGCGCAGGCGGAGTTGCGAGTGAAGTCATCCGAGTCGGCGATCAAAAGTGCGGGAGCCGCTCGTCAGAAGGCGGCGGTCAATTTGGAATGGGCACGCACCGACGTTGAGCGTCGCAAAGGGCTGACTGGCAAAGGAGCCGGTAGCAAACAAGAACTCGAAGATGCCGAGATGCTCGTTCGCAGCCGGACAGAAGAACTCAACGCGGCGAAGTTCGCGGAAGAGATTGCTCGCTTTGAGCTTGATCTCACTCGCGCGGCGTTGTTGCGATCACGTCCGCTCGGCCCGGACGAAGCGGAGAAGTGGCAGCTTCGCATTCAGTCGCCGATCAACGGTGTCGTGTTGAAGGTGCTGCAAGAAAGTGAGACCGTCGTGCAAGTCGGCACGCCGTTGTTGGAAGTCGGCAACCCGCGCGATCTCGAAATCGACGTCGAAGTCCTCTCGACCGACGCGGTAAAGATTCGACCCGGCCAAACGATGTGGCTCAAACATTGGGGAGGCGAACTTCCGCTGTCGGCTCAAGTGCGGCTCGTCGAACCGCAAGGTTTTTTGAAGCTCTCGGCCCTTGGTGTCGAGGAGCAGCGAGTGCATGTCATCGCTCAATTCAATGAACCGTTTGAATCACGCAAGACCTTGGGCGACGGATACCGCGTTGAGGCGGAGATCGTCGTTTGGCAAGAAGAAAACGTCATCAAGGTCCCGACCGGTGCGCTGTTCCGTGAACCGCACACGACCGATCCCGCAGACTGGTCGGTCTTCGTGATCGAAGCGGAGCACGCTCGCAAACGTCGCGTCAAAGTGGGCCGACGCAATGGGCTGGAAGCGGAAGTGATCGACGGACTGCGCGAAGCGGATACGGTCATCGTGCATCCGAGCGATCGGATTGTGGATCAAATTGCGGTGAAGCCGAGGTAGCGCAAACGCAGAAGAGGTTTCACCACGGAGAGGGGAGAAGATGAGAGGTGAGGTAAGTTGATGAGGAGCGTGGTTATGGTTGATTGTGGTGTGTTTCTAAAAGATTGTGGTGCGACGCTCCGCGTCGCGACTCACGGCGCGGAGCGTCGTGCCACAATTGTCTTCCCTCTTTGAAAGGCCCGACGACATGACTGTGACAAGACGTGAATTTCTTCAAGCAGGCTACGGCCTCGCAGTTGGCGGTGCGTTGGTGAGTAATCTCCTCGCTGATGACAAACCGCTGATGATTGATTGTCACACGCACTTTTATGACCCGACTCGACCGGAAGGAGTCCCGTGGCCGGGCAAAGGAGACAAGGTGTTGTATCGGACGATCTTGCCGAAAGACTTTCTTGAACAGGCCGCGCCGCTGGGTGTCACGAAGACGATGATTGTCGAAGCGAGTCCGTGGGTGGAAGACAACGCTTGGTTGCTGGATGTCGCGGCAAAGAATCCGTCGGTGTTGGGGATCGTCGGCAATCTGACGCCGGGGAAGCCGGAGTTTGCAGGGCATGTCAAACGCTTCGCGGCCAACAAAATGTATCGCGGCATCCGCATCAATCACGGAGCGTTGAAGACAGGACTCGATCAACCGGAGTTCATCGCGGACATTCGTCGCTTGGCCGAGCACGATTTGGAACTCGACGTGAACGGCGGGCCGGACATGCCCGCCGATGTCGCGCGCTTGGCGGAGAAGTTGCCGGAGTTACGCATCGTCATCAATCACTTGGGCAACGTGGACATCGACGGTGGTCCCGCTCCGCAAGCGTGGGTTGCCGGAATGCGAGCGGCGGCCAAACACTCGCGCGTGTTTTGCAAAGTGTCGGCGCTCGTCGAACACGCGCGACCGAAGTCGGGTGAGAAGAATGTTCCCGAAGAGGTCGAGTTCTATCGCCCGGTCCTTGATACAATCTGGGACATCTTCGGCGACGACCGTTTGATTTACGGGAGCAACTGGCCGGTGAGCGACAACGCGGCATCCTATCGAACGCTCTTCTCGATCGTGAATCAATACGTACAAGCTCGCGGTCGAGCGGCAACCGAGAAGTTCTTCAGCAAAAACTCGCTGGCGGCGTATCAGTGGGTGATTCCCAATAAGTAACCCGAAGCGTGAGCGAGGACAGGCGCTCCACAAAACGAAGAGTTCAGAGTCTGTTGAAGCGACCGCCCTCGCTCACGCTTCGGGTTACTTTTGCGGCTTCGCTGCGCTACGTTTTCGACAAGCCGGAGTTGTTTCATGTTCGACACGAACGCCGATGACGAAGAGTTGCTCGAAGCGTTGCGGATGCATCTTGTACCCGGCATCGGGCCGAGGCATTCGCAGTTGTTGTTGGATTACTTCGGCTCACTACAAGCAGTGTTTCGAGCGACGACCGAGCAGTGGCAACAGGTCGATGGGATCGGGCCGAAGATTGCGATGTCGCTGGCGGCGGCGAAACTCGGACGCGAGGCAGAAGCGGAACTTGATGAGGCACGAAGGCTCGGCGTGCGGTTGCTGAGACGCGGCACGACTGACTATCCAAAGGCGATCGCACGCATCTGCGATCCGCCGTTGTTGCTGTACTGCCAAGGGAACATCTTGCCGCAAGATGAACTCGCGGTGGCGATCGTCGGCTCGCGGCGTTGCACGATGTATGGCAAGCAACAGGCAGAGAAGTTCGCGAACGCTTTGGCTCGTGCGGGAGTCACCGTCATCAGCGGGCTCGCTCGCGGCATCGACGCAGCAGCACATCAAGGAGCACTCGCGGCCGGTGGCCGGACCATCGCCGTGATGGGGACCGGACTCGCTGAAGTTTATCCGCCGGAACATCGCGAGTTGGCAACTCAAGTTGCCGCGCAGGGAGCGATGCTCTCCGAATTCAAGCTGCATCAAACGCCACACGCGGGACACTTTCCGCAACGCAATCGGATCATCAGTGGCTTGAGCATTGCCGTCGTCGTGATCGAAGCGGGACGGAGCAGCGGCGCGTTGCACACGGCTCGGCACGCGCTGGAACAAGGCCGCGAGGTGCTCGCAGTCCCCGGTCGCATCGACAGCCTCGCGAGTGAAGGCTGTCACGATTTGATCCGCGACGGCGTGACTTTGATCCGTCACGTCGATGACATCCTGACCGCGATCGGGCCGCTGACAAAACCGATCTCTGTCACGACCGACGGTGCGGAGACCGTTCAGAGTCTGCGCGAGTTGTCGCTCAACGACATCGAACGGCACGTGCTCAACCTCATCACCACTGAGCCGATCCTGCAAGACGAGATTATCGCCAGCAGCCTGCTGGAACCGTCGCAAGTTTTGGCAACACTGACGGTACTTGAGATGAAGCGGCTCATCCGTCGCCAACCAGGCGGATACTTTATTCGCTCACCGTGGTAGCGGAATCACAAGCACGACGCGCCAGCGAGTGGTCAGACGAAGTCACTCGCCTGCGCATCGGAACCACTCGCTCACGCGTCGTACTTAAGCCGTTCTTGGTTTCCACTTCGCGTAGATAAAGTACGCCGGAATGCCTGCCGCGATCAGGACCAACGCCACGTGAGCGGAGAACGATTGCAGGCGGTACGCCGTCGGCAGAAACCAGAGATAAAAGCCGATGAACAGCAGCGGTGTGAACGGGTAGCCGAGCACTCGATAAGGCCGTTCCCATTCGGGATGCTTGCGTCGCAGTAGAAACACGCCGATCACCGTCAGCACTTGGAACACACTGGCGGAGAAGATGACGTAGTCGGTCAGGATGTCGAAGAGGTCAATCTTCTCCAGCGCAGCGATGTTGGCTTTGGCAACCTTCGCACCGACGACCATGAACGCGGCCATCGACGCTTGCGTGCAAATGGCAATCGCTGGCGTGCGGAAGCGCGCGTGAACATGGCCAAGTTGCTCGAAGAAGACTCCGTCGCGGCCCATCGCATAGGCCACTCTTGGGCTGTGCATCAGGTTGCTGTTGATCGCTCCGAACGCGCTGATGACGATGACTCCGGAAATCAACGTGACCGCGAAGTTCGCCGTCTGCGGACTGAAGATGCCGACTTGCTTCGTGAGCATCGCCTGCGCCGTGCCGCCTTGTGCGTTGACCATTTCGGTCATGTTCAGCACGCCGTGATAGGCGAGGTTCGCTCCGACATACAGCGCGATCAAAATGCCGACTCCGCCGAGCAACGCTCGCGGAATGTTGCGGCTGGGATCGCGGACTTCCGCCGCGACGGGAGTGACTCCTTCCCAACCGTTGTAGGCCCACATCACGGCCAACAGGATCGCGGCCATTTGAGCGGGCAGCGTCGTTTGTTTCGGATCGACGGTCGATGTGAAGTGCGACCATTGCACTTCGCTGCGACCGATGAAGAACAACAAAAATGGCAACAGTGCGATCAGCGCAACGCTGCCCGCTTTGATGATCGTGGTCACCGCTTGCACGCTGCCGCCCCAGAGCGCTCCGCGAACGTTGATCGTCGCGACGAACGCGAGTAACAAAATTGATCCGCCCACCAAGATCAGTTCATTCGGTGACACGGGAAGACCAGTGGCGGGATCAACCGGACTCGCCATGCGGCTGAACGTTTCGACGATCATGATCGACAGCGCGCCACACGAGGCGGGCGTGCCGAAGAAGAACTCGCACCAGCCAAACACAAACGCGACCGGGCGACCGTAAGCCTCTTTCAAATAGACGAACATCCCGCCTGCGCGCGGCAGCATCGCACCGAGTTCCGCAAAGCACAGAGCGCCTGCTAAGCAGACCAGTCCACCACCGATCCAGCCGGCGATGATCAACGGAAATGAACCGGCATCTGCGGCGATCGTCCCCGGTTTGCGAAAGATGCCCGAACCGATCGTGTTGCCGACGACCATGGCGATCGCGATGCCGAGGCCAAGCACGCGCAAGAGTTCGGGGCGTGCGCTCGAATCAGTCGATGGTGTTGAAGAGGTGGGGGGCTCGACGGACAACGGGCTGCTCCAAAAATATGCGGATCAACATTGCGCGTCGAGTTTAGCACGAAGCGCCAGCGAGTGGTTTTTATGGACGATCACTTGCTGGCGCGTCGTGCTAAAGCACCATTCAAATCATTTCGCCGTTCGCATCGAGAGTTCGTTCTTGCCGGCTGGTTGGCTGCTCGACGATGGCACGAGCAACAACTGTGGCTGCGGGTTGAATGCGAACGTGTACTTCGGCAATGGATTCACTGGCTTCTTGCCAGTCAGAGAAGTTGGCAACTTCGGAATGATCCAGTTTTTCTTTTCGAGTTCGGGGACCAACAACGATTGCGGCATCATGGTCTCGACCTTGTTGACGGGATGGACCTGCCGATGTTCGGCAAATGCTTGAAACGTGAGCGGAATCATCGGGTCGCGATCGGAAGTGAATGAACCGACGCAAACGAGCGAACGATCTCGTTCATGCCACACAAAGGCGTCATACGATCGGTCATGATGCAGTTGTGTTTCGCGAAGTGCTTGGCAGAGGACTTCGGCGTCACGACCGGCGTCATCCAACGCTTTGCCGAGTCGGTCGTCGTCTTCCCTCAAACCGCCGGGCTGATTCATCAGTTTTGCTCGGCCATAAAACGATGCGATGACCAGCGTGTATTTGCCTTTGTTGGTCAGCAACGAGTATTTGCGATCGCGGTTGATGGTCACGAGCAACGGATCGATCTTACGTTGAGCAAGATCATCCGCCGACAGCAAAGGATTCGTCGTCAAGAATGCGCCGCTGAGTGGCCCCGGTCGGCCAGGAGTCGATTGAAAGACCGCGTGGTCCGCAAAGGAAGCCGGCTTGAGCCCCTTGATATAGGCGAGCGTCTTCTGGGCAACGCTGTCTTCCGCAGAGGAATAATTTCCCGCAACGACGCAGATGCGATTGTCTCTGGTCTTCACACCGCGGCGGATTGTCTTGCCGTTGCGATCAAAGGTACTCAGCGACTCTTTCGCTTCTTTTTGCTCGAAGGAGTAAGCCGGAATCCCTTTTTTACGTAGCTCAAATACAAGTTCAGCCGCCGCTTCGTTGGGGCCGGGGCCTTCCGCTCGATATTCCGGCGGTGGTTCCGCCAAGCTCACGACCATGATCATCCACGGACCATGTTGTTTGGTGAGTTCATACTTCTTCCCCTTTACCGCTTCGATCTTGTCCGCGAAGGCGGGCGAAGCGGCTTGGCAGAAGAACGCAAACAGACAACCAAGCCCAATGAGGCGGGTGAGGCTGACCACGGCAGACTCCATTCGACCGAGGGTGGGACACGACGCGGATCGAGACAAAACGAAAGTCATCTCGTGGCATCATGAAGGGAACTAGGAAAGGGGCGGGAATGTAGCGCGACTTGAAAAGTGGGTCTAGCCCGATTCCAAGAAGTACAAAACTTGATGTAAATCCTGCAAAATCACGCTGACTTCGTTTTACAAAAGAGCCACTCCCTCAAGTATGAGATCATGACTAACGACGCAAGCCGTCACGAGTTAGCCGCAGTCGCCGAGTATTGTTTTTCAAGATCATCACCAACCGGCACACGCTCTGCGGTGTGAGAAGCGTCGCCGCACTCCGGCGAACGTGGCCCGAATCTCATCCGGGCTGCCCGACTGCGAGAGAGGTCGGAGATTCTGAGGAACCACCGCGAGGTGGAGGGAGATTGGTGAGTCACCACGAGGTCAATCGCTCGGGAGAGGAGCGGTTGACCAACACGCGACTGAAGACAAAATCACAAAGCCGAGCGGAGGAGAGACCGCTCGGCTTTGTTGTTTGAATTGCTCGACATGATCTCGTCGTTGCTCTACCAACAGAGCTACGCCTCCCGATGTCAAATTTTCGGGCGTTCGTCAAGTAAGCTCGCGCGGGTTTCGGAGTGAACTGAGCGGGCGGTCGTGTGCTTGCATTTGAGGTTGTCAGACGACGAGGCACACTAATAATGAACGCGTGTATCAATGCTAGTTCGACCAACGATTCATGAACAACGTCTGGCAATAAAAATGCTCGGTTACTGCTTCACGGCAATCGAAGTTTGAGCGGTGCGTGAGGGCTCGCCGGAAGTTTGACTACGGTCTTTGGCTGAGGCAGTGTGGCCGGGGCGAAGCAGGATCACACCGACGGCAATTGCCAGGACGGTTGCCAGAACGCCGATGACGATGCTCACGGCCGGGTGTCGATGCAGGATGCCGATGATGCCACCTTCGTCTTTGCGAATGGCCGGCGCAATCTTGATGCCGACTTTTGACGGGGAGGACTCTGCCACAGAGCCAGATTTGTTGGCCTTGGTGGGCGTCGCTTTATTGGTGCTCGATTCGCTCGGTTTCGTTGATGAGTTGGGCTTGGCTTTGGATCGTGCCGCACTTTGGCTTGGTCGCGGCGTTTCCAATTCGGAGACGCTTTTGGCCACGTTCGACGATGATGTGCCTTGAGGCTTCAAACTGTTGGCCATCGCGGCAACGGCGCTCTCTTTGCGATGGGTGCCTGACGCGAATGATTTGAGGTTTGAGGTTTCGCCGCTGGAGTCTGTGATATCCCCGGCAAACGCGGGCATGTTCCCTTTCATCATGTCGCGCAAGCGGAGCGCGGCGTACAAGGGAAGATGCTGCTCCTTCCATTCGTCGCTGGCGAACTCCAATAGCCATGCGGTCAAGTCGTCGGCGAGTTCTCGCGCGGTTTGGTAACGGTCGGCGGCTTTCTTGGCGAGCATGCGTTCGAGAATTGTCGTGATCGACTCAGGAACGTCAGGGCGTTCGTTCGTCACGGGGGGAACCGGCTGCGATTGATGCGCCATCAAACGTTGAACCAGCGTCCCTTCGGTGTAAGGCGGATGTCCCGTCAACGCGTAATAGAACGTGCAGCCGAGTCCGTAAATGTCCGCGCGAGAATCGACGCTGTGGCTGTCGATCGCTTGTTCGGGAGCGAGGTAATCGGCGGTCCCGATGACTCGTTCGTCGTGCTTCAATGTCAGCGACTCTTCATCGATCGTTTTGAAGAACCGAGCGAGACCGAGATCAAGAATTTTGACTTCACCACGATCATTGACGAGCAAGTTATCCGGCTTAATGTCGCGATGAACCATGTTGACGGCGTGAGCATGGGCGAGTCCTTCGGCGGCTTGGCGGACAGTATCAACAGCCAGGATCAGATCAATGTGATGGTTTTCTTTCTCTTCGACGAGCTTCGTCAGTGGCTTCCCTTCGACGTATTCCATCACAAGGAAGTGAATCTCGGTCCCCGCTTCGACTTGCTTATCAACATCAAAAGCGCGGATGACATTCGGATGATTGAGTGCGGCGACCGCTTTCGCTTCGCGATAAAAACGACCGAGGTACGACGTGTCACCGACCTTGTCAGCAGGTAACACTTTGATGGCGCAGAGATGGTCCATCAGGATGTGACGTCCGAGATAGACCGCACTCATTTGGCCGGTTCCCAGCAATCGCATCAAGCGATATCTGCCGAGGAAAAAGCCTTTGTGGCGGCCTTGCAGAAGTTTGTCTGCTTGCCAACTGGTGACGAGATCGCGGCGGATGAGTTCTTCGGCGATCGCTCGCGAATCGTTCGCGTCGCTACCGGCCGCACGCATCTCGCGAGTGACGACGTCCAGTAAGTCACCTTCCACGAGGCCACTCGATTTCACGCCGTTGAGGAATGAGGCTGCGGTGAGTTTTAAGCTCATGATCAAATTTCCTGTCGAACGGTTTTTCAAACCATTCCGCCGAACGAGGGAGTGCGGCTGTCTGACTTCAAAATCGGGGATCAATCAAATCGTGTGAAAGTTCAAACAAATAATGCGTGTGAGTTTCGGTCTCGGATATTCGACGCGCGGGAGAAGTAGTCGCTGCTGAGCTCTTCCATGCCCACTTCATAAAGCAGATTTCCAAAGCGTTCCAAAGCTTGCATCATCTCATCGGAGGCCGTTCCGTATTTGCGATCGCGGAGCTTGAGTGCTCGCTCGA
>JAYUFI010000244.1:0-2424 GCA_043738805.1 Planctomycetaceae bacterium
GGCCGAGGCGAACGCAGGCTCAACAGTCAGTCAACCATTGGGAGATGATTTTGTTTGACTCGTTGATTTCGGAGGAGAAGAACGACACCGACATCGCCTTGATCGGCCTTGGATTTGTGACCTCCGCCTTCGGCAATTGGAATTATCTCCCCCACCGCCTGTTAAGCGTGTCGGCACCATCATCGGAGCCACAAAAGAGCGACCGTAGGTCTCCGCGTCGTACGGGAGACCTACGGCTCAATCGGAGACTGGCCACAACGGGAGCGCATCAAGGGACCAGCCATAATACACGCGAGTCGCGTAAACATCCGCTTGACTGGCAGAGATCCGACGTGGTTATCCAATCAATCCCAGCAGCGTGGATGACGGCACGAAGAATGGATCGTTACGGCGACCGATGTCTTTCAGTAGCGTGGCGGTATACGTCACGTTGAGATCGACGTTGATGATTGACTTATTGTGAGCCATGTCTTCGATGGTAAAGGTCAGCGTCACGAACATCGAACCGTCCGCGCGAGTCTTCAAGGCTGAAACAATCTTTGAATCGTTGAGCTTGATCGACTGTTGGAAGTGACGAGTACCGAAGCTGTCATCGAGCAATTGGGCGTCGATCATGAAGGACGTTCCGTTGTCGAGGTCGGCCTTGTTGATCGTCGTGGGGGTGTTGGCATTGAGCTGCAAGCTCGGCGGCGTGTTGTCGCCGTAGATTAAGAACGTGCGCGGTTGGCCGAGCACTTGCCGAGTCACTAAATTCCAGCCGTTGACGAGCGTGGTTGGCGTCTTCTCAGCAACGTATGAGCTCAGGTAGTTTGCTGTTGCCGCGTAACCGTAGGTCAGTTTGTACGGGCCGTTGGTCACGTAGTTGTAGTACCTCGGACTGAAGAGGTAGAGGTCCGGTTGGTACTGTGCCTTCGAGCCGACAATGCCGTTGATGAGCGGATCGGGGACGGCGTCCGCTGGTGCCACGATGCCGCCAATCGCCAAACCGTACTGTGCGAAGAGTTGTGCGTTGGTCTTGTCGAGCAATGCCGCAGGGACATACGCAGCAGCCAGCGGCCCGAACTTCGTGACGTTGGTTTGCGCCGTGCTGGGGAATGGCGTGAAGTCGGCGGCTTGTTCGTAGAAGTAAACCTGCTGACCGTTGTGGGAGACGAGCCCAATCTGCACGACGTCAGGATTGAACAACGTCGTCAGATCATTGAAGAGCGGTCGAAAGTTGGCCTCCATGTAGATGTCGTATTGCTTGACTGGCGTCTGTACGCCGTTCACAAACGGCTTCAGGTTGTCGATGAAGTTCACCGGATCGGTCGGGCCACCGTCGTTGATGTTGACCACTCGCGTCCGGTTGCTCGATGTGACGATGTTGATGTTCTTCAAGTTGTTGAACATCCCGCCGACGATCGTGTTGACCCCTTGCAGCGGAGCGTCGATCCCCGCATCGAAACCCTGCACGTTGACGTGATCGTAAACAAGGTTTTGCGTGATCGAGTTCCGCTCGAAACCGACGTTGCGCGGCTGCATCAGATTGCCGATCACGGCCACGTTCTTGAACGTCATGTTGTTCGTGTATGGCGTCTCGATGCCGTTGCCGGTCGTGTTCGAGACCTTAAAGTCTTCGAGCACGCTGCGGCTGTTGTTGGTCACATTGAGCAACGTGAACCACGACTCAAAACCGTCGAAGACGCCGAATGTCGTGTTCCCTTTGAACTTCAACAGCGGCACATCGGCGACGTCATAGTTCTTCGTCGGATCGGCCCACGCATAGTTTTGCAGATTCTCTCCAGAGATCTGCGTGACACCGAGTCCCTTCTGATTCAGGCCGCGTGGGAAGAAGACGAAGCCCGAATGCCGTTGCCCTTCCGCCACATTGTTCGTCAGCGTGACGTTCCCTCCTTGCAACCAGAAGCCGTCTCCCTGATGGCCGAAGTCCTGAACTCCCTGCCGAGCTTCGATGCCCACTCCCGAACCGAGCGAGTGCATCGCGAGGTTGTGATCGAAGGTGCCGATTTCATCGCCCGCTTCAGTGACGAACGCGGCCCCGGTCGCGTTGAAGACGACATTGTCCGTCACGTTCACGTAACTGCTGTGATTGACGATGCCCCAGCCTGGGCTATCAACAACCGCGCTGTCGTTGATTGTCGCTGGGACGTCGTTGTAATCGGTTCCGGTGCGGTGGAAGTGAACGGCGTAGCGGCCTCGGACATTCAAACCGGTCTTCGCGATCTGCATTTTGGGGAGATGAGTCACGGGATCAATCACCGTCGCACCGTTCGCATCGACGACAGCGACGAGCACTCGATGTCCGAGCGCGGGGTTCGTCGGATTGACGTCCTTGAGCAACACGTCGGTCGTCATCTGGCCGGGATGATCGGGATCAGCCGAGAGGACAACGTCGTCAATCGGCGTCCGTTTGTCGGTGCGGCC
>JAYUFI010000245.1:0-17048 GCA_043738805.1 Planctomycetaceae bacterium
CATGCTCGTCATTATGGGGCCGATTGCCACAGTTTTAGGAATGGCGGGAGCTGTTGGAGTCGCCCAACCAGGTCGCGTGAATCCTGGTGTGAATGCGCCTATCGTCGTCAATACTCCAAAGCCTGACGCTCCATTCAACGTAGCGCCGAAGCCGAACGCGAGAGTTCCGATGTTACCACCGGTTCCATTAACGAATCCGCCGCAGAACTCGAATGCCGTTGCCCAACCCAGCGGGCGAGTGGTCACGTTTCGGTTTCAATCGTTTGGAGGACCAGGGGACGCGACTGCGGCAGCTCGGCAAGCGTTGAGGAGTGTGGCTTGGGCGGATCCCAATGACATCGAAATTGATGCGGCTAAATGGGAAGTTCGGATCGGTCAGTTGGGCGGAGCGGTGAATACTGGACCGGCTCATCAAGCGCTCGGTGCGGCGGGCTTTCAAATGTTGCCCGGCGTTTCTATCGGTTCAAAGTCGGCGTTGGCTGCGGCGGCAAAATCACCGCCAATCAGCAACGAGAAGGTCGATGCGGCAAAGCCCGTGACCGTGACATCCAATGAAATTCCAGATGTTCCGATCAGCAACCCCTCTGTCAAATCAGAGGCTCCAAAGTCCAAACCAACGCCAGTCGCGACTCCGAGTAATCCGCCAGAAAAACGGCCCGAACGTGAGAAGGCTCGTCGCGTCGTCACGTTCAAATACGAACGGTTCACGGGTAAAGGCTCGTCGGCCAATGCCATGAAGGAGGCATTGAAAAAAATTAACTGGGCCGACCAAGCGGACATCGCGATGGATGCGCCCAAAAAAGAAATCCGCATCGGGCTGCTGGCGGAGTCACCCGATTTTGAGCAAGCTCGCAAAGCGTTGACGAACCAAGGCTTCATCATGTCCGCAGGCGTGACCACTTCCATCACCAAAGATTAGCACGACCTCACCGTTTGAAAGACTGGTTCGGCAAATCAGCCGCAGGGTGCCGAGGCGGGCCTACGAGACCTCGCGTTCTCAATCTCGAACGACCGCGTGTTTCAAAATTCGTGCGACGACGTCAGCTCATTTGCGTGCGGCGGAATAACTCTCGAAATGATTCGCGGACGCTCTTGTGTAGGAATCGCACGAACGAAGCGGGCAACTGATTGACGTCGATAAGAACTTGTCCAAGAACAACTCCGTGTTTTTGTAGCCCGGTTTTTCAAACCGGGGCGTCACTGCGACCGGTTTGGAAAACCGGTCTACGGTGTTGTTCTTGGACAAATTCTAAGTTCAATAACGTCGGCGAAGTCTTTGTGAGTGCGACGCAGATTGCCCGCTCCGCAAGCGGGTTTCGATTCGATCTATCGAGCGAGCGAGGGGCAAGACCGGCAGTCCTTCTTTCAGGATCACGGTGTTGGCGACTCCGGGATCGGGACACCGGCTAGGCTGAGGAATTCGTGGTTGGTTGCGGACCACTGAAACCCAGCGGCTTCGAGCGTTGATCGACATGGGATCGGAGGTGGGCGTGTTGTTCGTGACGCCGCGCCGCGACACGATCTACGTCCTGAACTTGACGCGCGGCTCGGTCGCGGCCGTTCGTACCGATGCCCCGGAGAAACAGTTACTCGGCATCTCTGCGCGAGCCTTCGGCCAGTCCCATCTCTCGGAGCGGCATTTGGCGACAGAACTGATCCTGATCTGGTCCGATCGTCTGGAGTTCACGACGCCGACTCTGCAATCGCTGCGCACGGTGATGCTCCCGGAAGAACTGCGAAATCAGTCGCTCACGCTCGCCGAGCAAGACGGAGACACGTTCGTCACCAGCAATTTCGTGTTCCCATACGGCCGAAGACGCGAGATGAAATTCGCGGCGTACCCGTTGATCTGGTTCGACAAGTCGGGCGCGGTGACTCGCCGCGAAGAAGTGACGCTGCCGTGGAATTTGGGCTACGAACAGTGGGATGTCGAGCAGTTCCAAACGCCGCTGTCGCTGATGCCGATTTCGCTGTGGCATTATGCCGAGATCTCTCGATCCGGAAGAATTCCCGACGACGACGATCATTACTTCCGCAAACCGGACGAGCCGATGACGTGGACGATTTGGTGGCAATGCCTCCGCCAAGTCGCGCATCGCTTGCCGTGGTCAATCGGCCTGTGTGCCTTCAGCGGCGTACCGTTCGCGCTCGCGTGCTGGTGGCGACAACGGCGCGTTGCTGCCTCGCGCTTCGAGCGGCTCGCGTGGCCAGCGCTGGTGTATCTCTTCGGCCTGGTGGGCTGGATCGCGTTCGTGGCTCATCGCGAGTGGCCGAGACGAAGCGTCGGTATGTAGCCCTCCCAAACCAGCGACCCCACCGAGCTTGTCTCGGTGGAAACGGGCCTTTGCACTACGAGTTCCGCACGCCGAGTTCCGCGTAGTGCAAAAGCCCGAAAACCACCGAGGCAAGCTCGATGGGGTGAGATGACATCGCTTGTTTGTGGGCTCGATGAGCTCGGTGGCGTGAAAAACACCTACACGCGGAGGGGCGACGGTTACATAGTCGATCCGCATACGTCCGGCAAATTGCATCGCCAAATCGGTTGCCGGTCGAGCAGCTCGCCTGCAATGTCGGTCGGTCGAAAGTAGACTTCCGCCACTCATGTCGTCGTGCCAATCCATTTCCACTGCCAGCCGGCCAGGGAGTTGTTCATGTTGATCAGGTTGATTGTCGCCGCGTTGATTTTGCAAATCACCAGTCTTCAGGCCGAGGATTGGCAACCGAAGAAGGCTCCGTTGATGACGCGGTGGGCGAAGGATGTTTCGCCGGAGAAGGTGCATCCGGAATATCCTCGGCCGCAGATGGTGCGAGAGAAGTGGGTCAATCTGAATGGGCTGTGGGATTACAAGATCGTCGAAGGTGGCAATCAGCCGCAGGGCGCTAGCCCTCGGTTCGACTCAGCGAAGCCGGAAAAATGGGATGGGAAAATCCTCGTGCCGTTTCCGATCGAGTCGGCGTTGTCGGGCGTGATGCAGCGCGTGCCGGACAATGGGCGGCTGTGGTATCGCCGCTCGTTCACAACGCCTGAGATTCAAAAGGACGGCCGGTTGCTGCTGCACTTCGGAGCCAGCGATTGGGAGACGGTCGTCTCGGTGAACGGCAAGAAAGTCGGCGAGCATCGTGGCGGCTATGACCCGTTCACGTTCGACATCACCGACGCGCTGAAACCGAGCGGCGAGCAAGAACTCGTCGTCGAGGTGAATGATCCGACCGATGGCTCGTTCCAACCGCGCGGCAAACAAATCCGCAAATCGCACGGCATCTGGTACACGCCGACGACCGGCATCTGGCAAACCGTGTGGCTGGAGCCGGTCAATCGTACGCGTATCGAGTCGATTTCAGTCGTTCCAGTCATCACACCGCAGCGGAAAGTCGCGGAGTTCGACATTCGATTTTGGGCCTCGCCAAAGACGTCCTACGATGTGCAGGTTTTCTTAAAAGAAGGCACGAAACGTCGGCCATTGGGGCAGCAAGGGCATACAGGTCGCCTTCAGGGCCTAGATGGCTTCAACCTGAGTCTTGGCATGTTTGATCAGCTTTGGTCTCCTGATTCGCCGCACCTTTACGAAATTGAAATTGAACTAAGTCGGGATGAACGCGTTGTCGATCGCGTCTCCAGCTATTTTGCCATGCGAACAATCTCGCTCGGCAAGGATGAGCACGGCATTCAACGACTGATGCTCAACAACAAGCCGGTGTTTCAGTACGGGCCGCTCGATCAAGGGTTTTGGCCGGATGGGTTGTACACGGCTCCGACGGATGAGGCTCTGAAGTACGACATCGAGATGACCAAGAAGCTCGGCTTCAACATGATTCGCAAGCATGTGAAGGTCGAGCCGGATCGCTGGTACTACCACTGCGACAAGCTGGGGATGCTCGTGTGGCAGGACATGCCGTCGGGAGACAAGTCGGCACAGTGGGATCCGGCCGGAAGGTTCGACAACCAAGAGGCGACTCGTTCGCCAGAGTCATCCGACAACTACAACCGCGAGTGGAAGGTGATCATCGACTCGCTTCGGAATCATCCCAGCATCGTGATGTGGGTGCCATTCAACGAAGGCTGGGGGCAGGCCAACACCGTCGCGGTGACGAAGTGGACCAAGGAGTACGATCCGACTCGGTTGGTGAACTGCGCGTCGGGCGGCAACGATTTCCCGATCGGCGACGCACACGACGTTCACATTTACCCCGGCCCCGGCATGGCTCCGCTGTCGAGCACGCGTGCGTCGGTGCTGGGCGAGTTCGGCGGGTTGGGCCTGCCGCTCGATGGACACACCTGGCAGGGGAAAGACAACTGGGGCTATCGCTCGTTCACGAACAAAGCGGACTTGCAGAAGGCTTATCTCGGCATCATCGGCGGGCTGCGACCGCTCATCGGCAAGGGGCTGACGTCGGCCGTGTACACACAGACGACCGACGTCGAGATCGAAGTCAACGGCCTGATGACCTACGACCGCGAAGTGCTGAAGTTCGATGCCGAGACGCTCGCGAAGGCGCATCGCAAGCTGTACCTGCCGCCGCCGAAAATCACAGTCGTTGTGCCGACCTCCGAAGACAAGGCGCAGACTTGGAGATACTCGACCGACAAACCGAAGGACGGATGGGAGAAGTCAGACTTCGATGACGCGAGTTGGAAATCCGGCCCCGGCGGCTTCGGCGAACCTTCGACTCCGGAGTCGGTCGTGAAGACGAAGTGGAAGACTGACGACATCTGGCTGCGCCGCGACTTCGAGTGGTCCAACGAAAAACCGCTGCATGAACTCGGCCTGCGGATTCATCACGACGAAGACACCGAGATCTATTTGAACGGTGTCCTGATCGACACGGCCTCGGGCTATTCAAGTTCGTATCAAGATCGCGCGCTGGACGAGGCTGCGACAAAGGCGATCAAGCCGGGCAAGAACGTGCTCGCGGTGCATTGCCATCAAACCGGCGGCGGCCAGTACATCGACGTGGGCTTGGTCGATGTCGAAGAAATTGCGAAGTGATGGGACACGGATCGCACAGAAAACACGGAGAAATGCCCACCACTACGGCAAAGTCCGAGTGTTGAGAACCACATTCATTTCTTCTTCGCAACTACTGCATCGATGCCGGTTCGCCACTCGGTGAGTTTTGATCGCATCATGGCTGCG
The DNA here is from genome assembly GCA_043738805.1 of Planctomycetaceae bacterium. Lineage (GTDB taxonomy): Bacteria > Planctomycetota > Planctomycetia > Planctomycetales > Planctomycetaceae > SXKJ01. Next base: position 5,136 of record JAYUFI010000245.1, read on the forward strand.
GTTTTTTCGGACTTCAGAGTGGATGTGTCGATGTCGAAGTACAGGCGTTTGAACCAAGTCGGATCGAAGTTGGGATTGGGGGAATTGGTTTGCGCGTTGACCGACTTTCGCCATGCGACGAGTTGGCTTTGCATGTCGGTGGCGCGGTTCGGTTCGATGGCGGTGAGGTTGCGTTCTTCGCCGAGGTCATGCGCCAGATCAAACAACTCAAGCCGATTGTCTTCGTAGTGTTCAATGAGCTTCCAGTTGCCGACGCGGATCGCGCCTGCGGGCCGGCCCCCTTGATTGGTGTAGTGCGGGAAGTGCCACATCAATGGGCGAGCAAAATTTGGAAACTCACCACCACGCAACAACGGAGCGAGGCTCCTGCCGTCAGAGTTCTTCGCATCAAACGGGACGCCACACAGATCGAGGATAGTCGGCAGCCAATCGGTGTTGATGACCGGCGTATCAACGATCTTTCCCGTCGGAATAACACCGGGCAACCGCACGATTAACGGGATGCGGAGACCTCCTTCGTAGACGTATCCCTTCCCCGCTCGAAAAGGGGTGTTGTGCGTCGCGGCATCTTCTCGCAGTTCCGGCACATGCAGGCCGCCATTGTCGGAGGTGAAGACCACCAGCGTTTTGTCGGCCAGCTTCAATTCGTCCAACGCATCGAGCAATCGCCCGACACTTTCATCCAGCGTTTCGACGACGGCGGCATACAGCGGGTTGAAACTCGATTTGTGTTTTTCAATCAAATCACTCTTCGCAGCCAACGGAATGTGCGGGTTGTTGTGCGGCAGGTAGAGAAAAAATGGACGGTCTTTGTTCGCACGCATGAAGCCGATCGCGTGGGCGGTCAGATCAAACTCTCCTTTACCCCCTTCGTCAGCAGACGGAGTCGTGTTCGGCTTTCCCGCATAGACAACATCAAACCCTTGCTCCTGCGGCCCAAAGCCTGCTCCGCCGAGATGCCACTTACCGACGCAAGCGGTCGCATAGCCCGCCGACTTGAGATGTTCAGCAAGCGTCGTGTGCTCCAGCGCGAGCTGTTGATTGATTTGCGGATGCAGCAGTTTCTGTGATGGAGCGTCCGTTCGTCCTGGTAAGAAAGTCGTGAGATGCAATCGGGCAGGCGTCAAGCCGCTGAGAATCGCCGCTCGCGACGGCGAACAAATCGGCTGAGCACAATACGCCGACGTAAACCGCATCCCTTCACCCGCCATGCGATCCAGCCGAGGCGTCGTGTGATCCTGCCGACCGTAACAACTCAGATCATTCACTCCCAAATCGTCGGCCAGAATGAAGACGACATTCAACCGGTCATCCGCACGGCTGATTTGGCCAAACATCGCCAAAATAGTCAGCATCCAACAGCACAACAAACGCATGATTTCGTTCCTTAGTTTAACTTCCACGAAGCGATCTTATCCTGAAGAAATTTGGATAGCAGCCGGGCTGGGGATATTGTCTCACGTCTAGGTGATGCACGTGGTTGCCCCAACAGTTTCTGTCTGGGTAGCCCATCCGGCATCAACATCCGGCGTAAGTGCGACGCCAGCACGCAAAGCCACAACGCACAGAGTTATCAAATCTGGATTAGAGTCATGCTCGAAACATAGACCGTAGTCATCAGCGGCGTAACCTCCGGCTATTGGCGTCGCGAACGGGAGAGCAACCGCAGTAAACCGTCGAGGATCGTCATCGGATGCGGCGGGCAGCCGGGAATGAAGAGATCGACCGGGACGATGGAACCACAGCCGTTGTGGACTTCAGGGTTGTCAACGAACGGGCCGCCGCTGATCGCGCAGGCTCCGACGGCAATCACGAACTTGGGAGCGGGAACGGCAGCATAAGTGTCGAGCAAGGCCGTCCGCATGTTCTCGTTCACCGGTCCGGTGATGACGATACCGTCGGCATGTCGGGGCGAGGCGACGAACTGAATTCCAAAGCGGCTGAGATCGAAGACGACTGTACTGAGAACATTCAGGTCCGCCTCGCAAGCGTTGCAACCGCCGGCGCTCACTTGGCGAAGCTTCAGCGAGCGGCCGAAGATTTGCAGAGATTTTTCGTCGAGGGCTTTCGCTAGTTCCAGCGTCTGGCCCTCAAGCACCATGTCCTCTCGTCGGCGAGTCGCCAGGCGATATTCCGGTGTGTAATGAATCGCTTCTTTCGGACAGGCTTCCGTGCAATCCGTGCAGAACAGGCAGCGGCCGAGGTCTAAGCGCAGTCCCTTGTCATTGATGCTGATTGCGTTGGTCGGACATGCCTCGGCGCAATCACGGCAACCGTCGGGGCACTTCGACGCATCAATCACCGGCAGGCCGCGTAGCCGATCGGGGAGCGTCGGCTCTTGGGCCGGATAGGCGATTGTGCGATGCCCTTGTTGCAGTCGGGCCTGAATCACAGGAAACATGGCTCGTCCTTAAAGGTCGTGACCGCAGTAAGACAGATTGAAACTTTTATTGCACAGCGGGAAGTCGGAGATCTGTTGATCGCGTAATGACATCGCGAGTCCCATCCAATTATGGAACGACGGATCGACGATTTTGTAACGTGAGAAGCAACCTTGAGCGTCCGTCAAAGCGACGTGACAAATCTCACCGCGCCAGCCTTCGACAAGCGACACCGCCAGATGATCGGGCTTGAGCGGCCCCGACTCCGCCTGGATCGGACCAGCGGTGAGCGCGGCGAGTTGTTCTTGGATGAAGGCCACAGAATGTTGAATTTCTAACCAACGAACATAAGCGCGAGCGTAAACATCTCCGGTGTTGCAAACCGAGATCGGTATTGTTGCCGAACGGAAAACTCCTGAAGGGAAATCGCTGCGGACATCGTAGTCCACGCCACAGGCTCGCGCGGCGGGGCCGACCAGGCCCAACGCCAAACAGTTTTCTCGCGACACATGCCCCGTCTCTTCAAAACGAGCTTGGACCGAAGCGGAGTTGAAGAGCAGTTCCGCCGCGTTTTGCACATCGCGCAGTGCGGCGGCCAGTCGCTCCAAACTCTGCTGTTTTCGGGTCTCATCCACATCGAAACGAACGCCGCCGGGCCGCAGCAGACTGCGGCCGAAGCGGTTGCCGCAAATCAACGCGGTCAGGTTCAAGAAGTCACCCCGCAGCCGGCCGCAGTACGAAGCGGTGGGTAAGAAGCCGACGTCGCCCGCCAACGCACCGAGATCGCCCGTGTGATTTGCGAGCCGTTCCAATTCCAGCGCGATGCCGCGCAGCACTTCGGCACGTCGCGGAGCTTCGCAGCCGGACAATACCTCGACCGTTTGGCAATACGCGGTGGCGTGACCGATCGATGTGTCACCGGCGACGGTCTCGATCGTGTGAATCGTCCGCTTGTTCGGGCCGCCGACGAGCGTTCGTTCCGCGCCGCGGTGTTGATAGCCGAGCGAAATTTCCAAATGGAAAACTTGCTCGCCGTGACATTGAAAACGGAAATGACCCGGCTCGATGACTCCGGCGTGAACCGGGCCGACGGCGACTTCGTGGATCTCGTCTCCCTCGACGCGGTAGTAGTCGGTGACGCCGACGATGGGAGTCTCACCCGGCTTGCGTCCCCACGCATCGTGACCGGGACGATACGACGCATGAAACCGCACAGGCTTAAACCACGGATGCCCGTCGGGGTATACGCCGTATTGCTCGGCGATTTCCCGTTCGAAAAGATGCGCGGCGAAGCAATCGGGGGTGAGCGATTGAAAGCTGTCTTCTTCGAGTCGAGTTTTGGCGACAGCTAACAACCCCTGAGTGCTGTCGGCGAGCACGATGTAGACATCGACCTTGCCGCTCGTGGCCGTAGCATCACCAAATAGAGCGGCGATTCGCTGCCCGGCGGCGACTGCGTCGACGATCTCACGGCGAAAATCGGCGAACGGCAATTCCGGAATCTGTGCGTGAGGGACGGCCTCGCCGTTGCGCAGAGTCTTGAAGCGAGTGAGGCTGCTCATCGTTTCGCCTCCAGAAACGCGGCCGCGTCTCGCAAGAGCATTTCAACCGGCGGCGGAATGTAGAGGCCCATCAGTAACACGAGCGCCATGAAAATCATGATCGGAGCACACGTGCCGAACGTGTCGTGAAAGCCGTTCGGTCCCGGTTGTTCGGAGGGTTGTCCCTGAACGACGGCGAGCACCGTCGCCCCCATACCGATGAAGACCACCGTCAGGAACAACAAGAACAGCCCCGCTGGCAGGAACTGACCGCTGCCGATCGCCGCGCTGACAATCGTGAACTCGCTGACGAACGGCCCGAACGGCGGTGCTCCGGTGATGGCCAGGAGACCGGTCAGGAACAGCGTTCCCGAAACGGGCAATCGCTGCATCGCTCCGCTCACGTCGTCCGTGAATTTGCTGCCGTACGCCCGATGAATGTTTCCCGAAGAGAGAAACATCACTCCCTTCGTCAGCCCGTTGTTGATCAAGTGCAACAACGCGCCATACACGGCCATGCCGCCGATGCCGATGCCGAGAATCAGAATCCCCATGTGCTCGACGCTGGAATACGCCAGCATCCGTTTGAAGTCGCGCTGTCGCACCATGAAGACCGCCGCCGCCGCCATCGAGAACAGCCCCATCACGATCATGACCTGTCGAGCAAACTGCGCCTCGGACCCCGCTTGGCAAATCTGGTAGACGCGGAGAATCGACAAGAACGCGCAGTTGGTCACACCACCGGCGAGCAGTGCTCCGACCATCCCCGGAGCCTCGCCATAAGCGTCCGGCTTCCAAGTGTGCATGGGAGCCAAACCCATCTTCGTCCCATATCCGACGAAGAGCAGCACGAACGCGGCGTGCAACCACGGCGGCGACAAGTTCGGAGCGTCCTTGATGAGCTGATCGAACAACAGCGTCGACTCCAGCCCGGCCTTGAGCGACGAATACGCCAGAAAGAACGAACCCAACAATGCCAGTGCGATACCGACCGAGCAGATCAGCAGATATTTCCAAGTCGCCTCCAACGAGCGGGCGTTGTGGTTGAAGTAGATGCCCGGCGCGCTCACGAGCGTTGTCGCCTCCATCGCCACCCACAGCAAACCAAGATGATGCGAGAGCGTCACCAAGGTCATCATCGCCAACGACGCGAACAGATTGGCACACAAAATTCGATTTGAGCGTTCGGAGCGCAGAGCCAAATAAGTCGGTGCATACAGTGAGCAAAGGAAGAACAACACGCTGATGAAGCCGAGAACCACCTTCCCTAACGCATCCAGCAACAACCAACCTCCCCATCCCGAAACCGGCTCCGCCCCTGCCTCCGGAAAGATCGCCGACAGCACCAAACAAAGCTGCCCCATCGCCCCCACCGGCAACAGCCAAGGCCGCCAACGGTTCGACGGTACGGCAAACATGATTGCCGTCATGGTCAGCGGGAAGAGGATGAGGAGGTATGCCATTGTTTGATTTCGGAGTCAGTTGTCATGACAGGCGAGCGCAGCTCGCCGCCAGTTGTCCGGTCCCCTCGCCCCGGTACTCCGGGGAGAGGGTTAGGGAGAGGGGTCATGGAGGAGAAGAGTGACGAACATCTCCAGCTCCCCGTTTCACCGCAATCCGCCCGCAGCACAACGCTTCAATCGCGTCCAACGCCCCGACGATATTCTCAGCGAATTCAGCATTCCAGCAGCGCCAAACGGCCAACCCTTGCGATTCCAACCACGCTTGCCGAGCCGCATCCAGTGCGCGTCGCTCAGGCCCGTGCGAGTCACCATCAAGTTCGACCACCACACCCGCTTCCGCGCAAAAGAAATCGACGATGAACGGCCCGATCGGATGCTGACGGCGGAACTTCAAACCGCCTAATCGATGGGCTCGCAAGAATGACCAGAGTTTGTCTTCGGGGGGAGTGGAATCGCTGCGCAGAGCGCGGGCGTTGTCGCGGAGACGCATGTTGCGTTTCATGATTTGAATTTCCCGGTGAATCTGCTGAGTTCGATGATCTTGCTGCCTCTTTGAGATCTTTTCCGTCTCCGTAATCTTCTCCCCAACCGCCCCTCTCCCTAACCCTCTCCCTAACCCTCTCCCCGGAGTACCGGGATGAGGGGACCGACTGACTCGCTCGCCCTTCCGCCCTATTCTTTCAGTGCTGACAGATGCTCGGTGCTCATTGAAGAAAACTCGCGGTTGAGGTGATGGATGATGATGCCCATGACGAAGACGCCGGTGAATAAATCCAGAAGCACGCCGACTTCGACCATCAACGGCATCGCTTCCAACAACAGCAGTCCAAACAAAAAGATGCCGTTCTCCAACAGCAGATAGCCGAGCACCTGCATGATCGCCTTGTGCCGCGTGGTCAGCATCAAGAAGCCGGCCCATACCGTGGCCAGCGATGCGGGGACCACTAACAGGTCCGCGTGCTCGGTTGCTAGCGGCAGTGTCGAGGAGAACTCCAGCGCCAATCCCGTGCCGAGCGCACCCAGCAACAACGAACTCATGTAGTTGATGACCGGCTTGTCCTCGTGTTGAATGTCTGCCTCACGCATCGCCCGCACCAGGAATTTCGGGATCACAAAGCCCTTCAGGCCGATTGCGACCGCCATCAGCACGATCCCTCGCAGGCCAATTTCCGAATGCACGAACAGCGGGATCACCCCCAGCAGAATTCCTTGGAACGCGACCGCCGTGATGACCGCTCGAATGCGGCTCACCCCCAACGCGAAAAAATTGATCGCCAGGACGAAGATCAACAGCGGGTCTAGAAGCTGAGTCATCGGATTACCTCACCAGCATCAAGATGCCGAATGCCGACAGCAGGCAGGCCGCTACGAGCAGCACGGGAATGTGTGGCAGCCGCAGACGAGCCATGATTGATTCCACCACACCAATTCCGATCGCCACCGCCAACATCCCCGCCATGAAGAGTGGCCAGTCGAGAAACCAGAAGCCGGTTGTCAGCGGCATCGCCAACCGGACAATCAACGCTCCGAACAGAAACAGCTTCAGCGCCGCACCGTACAAGATCATCCCAAACGCCGGGCCGCTGTGATCGAGCACCATCACTTCGTGGATCATGGTCAGTTCGAGGTGCGTGTTCGGATCGTCGAACGGGATGCGGCAGTTCTCGACCAGCAGCACGATGAACCAGCTCAGCAAGACCAGCGCCAGCGACGCCCCTTCCGCAGCCCAATGCGGCGCGAGCGTGTTCCCCAACATCGTCGCCAGTTGCAGCGACTGCGTCAGTTTCACCAGCACCAGCAATCCCAAGAAAAACGCCGGTTCCGCCAAGCAGGCAAATGTCACTTCGCGAGCCGCTCCCATGCCCTCAAACGGCGAGCCGGTATCCAACGCGGCCGACGCCGTGAAGAAACGGCTCAAGCCCAGCAGATAGACCAGCAGAATCAAATCGCCGGTGAACGAAATTGGCGCACTCGAATTGGCCAACGGGATCATCAACACGCCCATCGCCGCCGTGACCAATCCGACCACGGGACCGGCTCGAAAGACCCACGTCGTCGTCGTGCTGAAGACCGATCCTTTCCGGAACAACCGATTGAGATCGTAATACGGCTGCAACAACGGTGGCCCAACTCGCCCCGCGAACAGCGCCTTCGTCCTATTGATGACACCCAACAACAACGGCGGCATGGCCAATGCCACGAGCACATGCACCGTGTTATTCAGGATTGTTCCCATCGGGTTTCCTCAACGGACTCCGCGAGGTTGGGAGTTCAAATTTCAAAATTGGCATCGCCGTGCCATGAAGACTCGTAATGCTTCCTGGCCAATTTTGAAATTTGAACGCCCGGCCCCGAGCTCTGCAGTCCTCACCAAAGCAACAGCGCCAACAGCGCCCCAAAGATGTAAAGCAAGTACGTCTGAATTCTCCCTTGTTGAAACACGCGGAACCACGAGAACTTGTCCGCCGCAAAGCCAAAAGTCGGCAGCACCGCTTCGTCGAGCACCGGGTCGTTGATCACGCTGTGGAAGTCGGTGCGTTGCGGAAACAGAGCCACGTCCCGTGATCGGTGAATTCTGGGACGCAGCGCCCAGCCGAAAAGGCTGACCAGCATCTCCGCGAACGATGACGAGGTGTATTGAATCCGCGGTGTCGGCGCAGCGAATCCACAACCCCACGTTGAGCCATGCACCACAACGCTGTCTCGCAGACGAATCCACAGCAGCAGCCCGATCCCGGCCAGCGCCGCGACCAACGCCAGTGCCATCGCACCAATCCAATTGAGCGGTGCCAGCGCCGTCAGTCGCGGTCCCACGTCCCCCAATTCCGGAGCCCACGCCGAGACCGCTTTCGCCAAGACCGGCGCGACTTGCGTCGGCATCAACCCAATCCCGAAGCAGCAACCCGCGAGCACGCACATCGGCACGATCATGCAGAGTCCGGATTCGTGAGCATGACGCGAGTGTTCTGACCGAGCGGTTCCCAAGAAGACCGCACCGAACACTTTCACAAAACAGGCCACCGCCAACGCACCGATCAGCGCCAGGACCGGTGCCGCTAACGCCGCCTCCGCGTAGACCGGCCCATCGTTGATACCCAACGTGTCGAGCAGGCCGAGATAAATCAGGAACTCGCTGATGAATCCATTCAGTCCCGGGAGACTGCAGACGGCCAACGCTCCGATCACAAAGCAGAGCGCCGTTTGCGGCATCCGCTTGGCCAAACCGCCGAGCTGGTCGATCTCTCGCGTTTCAACTCCGTGAATCACCGAGCCGGCACTCAAAAAGAGCAGCCCTTTGAACAGAGCGTGATTCCAAACGTGTAACAACGCGCCGCTCATTCCAAGGATCACCCACTCCGCGCGTCCCAGCGATCGGCCGATCAACGCCAAGCCGATCCCGATGACGATGATGCCGATGTTCTCGATGCTGCTGTAAGCCAGCAGACGTTTGAGATCGCGCTGGCCGATCGCAAACGCGATCCCCAGCACACCGGAGACTGCTCCCAAGGCAATCAAAATGGCCCCCCATTCCACCGGCGGATGCGGGATCAGCGACGTCATCCGGACGATGCCGTAAATCCCCATCTTGATGATCACACCGGACATGATCGCCGACACATGGCTCGGCGCATTCGCATGAGAACTCGGCAGCCACACATGAAAGGGCATCAGTCCCGATTTGAGTCCGAAGCCCACAACTGTGAAGACGAAAACCGCCGTCGCCATACCGTGGGTCAGCGTGCCGTCAGGCAACGGAACCAACGTGAAAGAGCCGCTCACCGATCGCAGCAACGCGAACAACGCGAACAGCGACACGGTCGCGAACTTCGTGGCCACCAAATATAGCCAGCCAGTGGCGCGGACTTCGGCCACGTGATCTTCCGTGGTCACGAGGAAGAACGCGGAGAGCGCCATCACTTCCCAGCCGACCATGAACAAGATGCTGTTGCGAGCGATCACCAACAACGCCATCCCGGCCGGCAGCAGTCCATAAAACAAACGGAGCTTGCGGCCGTTTGTGAGATGCTCGGCCTGCTTCCAATAACCCAAGCCGTAAATGCTGCCCAGCATCGAGACCAAGAAGATCGGCACCAGGAACAGCGCCGAAAGACCATCCATCGCCACGTTGAACTCCGCTCCCGGAATGGACCACGGTCGCACGATCGGCTCGCTGATTCCCGTCGCCCAGAAGACGCCGACGCCGCTCAAGCCGAAGCTCGCACCAATGACGGCGAGCAGGGTCGCTAACCACTGCCCAATGTTGGAGGATCGGCTCAGTAGCAGTCCAGGGACTCCGCTGAACGCCACTGTGACCATCCCCAACAGAACTAGCCGTTCGCTCATGATGTTGTCCGCCTTCAGCGAATCACCCGCGAATCAGTTCGACGAGCGGGGCGGCGTCAGCCCCCTGGCGCGGCCACCGCAGCATCGAGGGGCTGACGCCATTCCAAAGTTTGAGTGCTCTCCGATAATGGAACGATAGCCGTCTCCTCCTCGCGATGCGCCGGCTCATGAGAAACAGCGTGATGTGCGGGCTTGTCGGAAAGCGACTGACGCTTATTAAGTAACTCCTCGGCCGCATGATGCCGCGACGCGATGTTGGGTTGCGGGCACAGACCGCCGATCAGAATCAGCCCCGCCAGAGCCAGTACCGCATAGCGCTCACGCACTCGAATCTTCAACGAGACCGACGAGACATAACGGGTTCCGGTGAAGAGGAGAAAGTAAGTCCGCACGACGGCAATTCCGTTGAGCGCCGCTGCCAAAACGACCGCTACCCCGACGTGTGGGTACGCTTCCACGGCACCATCGACCAACAATTCCGTCCCCACAAAGCCGAAGGTTCCGGGAAAACCCACGCTTGCCAAGCCGGTCAGGACGAAGCACATCGCTAAGTTCGGCGTGTGTTCGTAGTGCCCTTGGAAACTGGTCAGTGACAGACGGCCGCAACGTGATTCCAACGCACGCAGCGTGAGGCCGAAGCCGCAGAGCGCCAAGCACGAAGAAAGCCAAACGCAGAGTGCGCCGGTCAAGCCAATCGGTGTGACCATCTCTAAGCCGACTAACACCAGCGCGGAGTGACTGAGAAACAAATAGCAGAAGAAGCGTCGAGCTTCTCGCTGAATCAAAGCCATGCTCGCCGCATAGACCGCCGTCAACAGCGACAGCAGGCCGATGCTCTGCAACACCCAATCGGGAGCAATCGGCAACACCAGCCGAACAGTGGCATAAGCCCCCGCAATCGGCGTTGCAAAGAGGAGCGCGGTGCCGAACGTCGCGTGCTCGAACAAGTCCGTCATCCAACAATGAAACGGTGCGATGCCACTCCGAATGAGAACTGCGGCCAGCAACGGCACGATCGCCCACAGCGTGTGAACTTGCTGATTTCCTTCGTTTTCCACAAACGCCCAACCCAAAATCATCAGGCCGATGAACAACGCCATGTGGAAGACATACACGCGAGTCGGCTTGCCGCGTGCGCGCAATTCGAGATACGGCGGGACCGTTCCCGCAGCCATCAAACCAATCACGCCCCACGGAATTTGGCAGCTATAGAGAGCCAGCACCATCGCTTCAGAAGCCAACGTCCAAGCAAACGAGAACCGTCTGATTTTCGTCCGCAGGGTTGCGGTCATCGTCAGAAAATAAAGCAACGAAACGAGCGGAATCAGCGGCGCGCTCAACTCGTCGATCGCAAAGAGTTCGCGTCCCAGTAATCGTGTCATCAAGTGCCAGTGATCTTCAGCTTGAGACGCTTCGAGGAGATCAAAGTCCAACCATTCCGCGACAGAGCACGCGAACGCCATCCCCGAAATCACGATAGACCATCTGCGCGAGAGATCGGGATCACGCAATCGACCCACCCATGCGGCACCGATCAACGGAATTAAGATCGCGACTTCGATCCACGGAAAATGCAGCTCACTCATAACAAATCTTCCAGCGGTTCTGGCGTCGGTTTCATTTGCTCCGATTCGCGAGATTGGCTTCCAGAAAGGAAATCGGTCCAGCGCCGTTCCAGCGCGTCACAGCACTGCAACACATTCAAGAACGGACGGACCAAGAAATTGTTCAAGCATGCATCGAGATAACCTCGCTCCAACGCCAGCCGATAAAACCAAACATGCAACCGAGCGGGGATCCGTCGTTCCAACGAACCTGCCGTTTGCGGCAAGCTCGAACCGATCGCGTTCTCCAACGTGCGATAATCCAGCAACAACGTCGGGGCTCGCAAGAATTGCAACGTTCGCAAACAGCCGTGTCCCAAGATGTGCATCAGCGTGAGATACCGCAGCACGTAACCAAGCGTCAGCCAACCAGTCCCATGAATGATCAACGAGGTCAAACCTATCTCGGCCACGATGATGCCCACTTGAGTCATCGAGGCAAAAGAGAGTGCTGACTTAATATCAGTCTGCACCCGGCCCGCGAACGAGGCGAAGACTGCCGTCATCAAACCTTCCAACACAACGGCCACACACAACCACGGCGAGAGATCTAAAATCGGGCTGACTCGCAGCAACAAGA
>JAYUFI010000246.1:0-6387 GCA_043738805.1 Planctomycetaceae bacterium
GCGACGCTCGCGGTGGCGATCGAAATCCGAGAAGAGGTCGTCGAATGGGAGCCGCAACGGAAATCGCTCTTTGTCGGCGGATCGACGCGAGAAGAAGCACTGCCGTGGTGCGTGCGCGAACCGAGCGGGCACATCCTCAGTCGCTCACGACCTCGGTTCTCCGATCAGTTCTTCCAACTGGTTGCGTCGTCGTTTGCTGCCTCGACGAGAGGGCCATCCGCCCCGCAAGACCTCAACTGGATGAATCAATCGTGGCGCGTGCAGCAACGTTACTTCCGCCCCGGCATCGGAGACCCGTCGCAGTCTGTCGAGCACTCGCCGCTCGTGCCCAAACACCCCAAGCCGGATGGTCCTGCGACGGTGCGAACTGCGTTCGAGTCCGGTCTGATCGAGGCGACTCCTCAAAAGTCGGCCGCCAAAATCGGATCGCAAACCGAGCACGAGCACGAGCACGAGGAAGAGGGCGCTGAAACAGGCGGCCTGTTTCCCGAATTGCTCGTGCAGGCGGCCGTCCCGCTGCAGCCGATGCGCGATGAACTACATCAACTGAGCCTCACGCTGGCCAGCATGTCGGTCGGTGCGTGGTTGCTGGCGGCATTGATTGGACACTCGGTTTGCCGTCGCGCGTTGCGGCCTGTTTCCGGAATGGCCGCCGCCGCGAATGCGATCGACGTCGATCAGCATCAGCAACGCCTCCCCGTCGCAACCACGCATGACGAATTGGAAGACCTCAGTCTTTCATTCAACGCGCTGCTCGACCGCCTGCATGAATCTTTCGAGCGACAGCGACGATTCACCGGTAACGCATCACATCAGCTTCGTACGCCGCTGACGGTGATGCTTGGCCAATTGGAAGTCGCCTTGCGTCGCGATCGTACGGCCGATGACTACCGCCAAACATTAACCATCGTCCAACGCCAAGCGGATCAACTGCGGCACATTGTCGAACTGATGCTGTTCCTCGCTCGCGCGGACGCCGAGGCTCAACGTCCCGACCTGCAACGCCTCGACTTAGCCGATTGGTTGAAGGCGCATCGAGAACACTGGCAACATCAAACGCGCGTTGCCGATCTGCAGATCGAATTTCCCTCGCACAAGACACTTGCGATTCACGCTCAGCCCGCGCTGCTCGCGCAGGTCGTAGACAATCTGGTCGAGAACGCGATGGCTTACAGCCCCGCTGGTTCCACTGTCCGGCTCAACGCGGGTTGCGATGCGACTCATGTCTGGCTGTCGGTCGCTGACGAAGGCTGCGGCATCCCCGCCACGGAACTGAATCAACTCTTCCGCCCGTTCTATCGCTCCGAGAAAGCCCGCAGCCTTCGTCCACAAGGAACCGGACTCGGCTTGGCGGTCGCGCATCGCATCGTCACGGTCCTCGGCGGCCAAGTCTCTGTGGCAGCAAATTCGCCGCGAGGAACAACCTTCACGATTCGCTTTCCACAGGCGAAAGCCTGATGGCAAGTGGTCTGCCAACTTGAGATTGAGGGGTCGTCCTACCTCGCAATCTTCAATTGGCGGATCACTAGTGCTTTGTGTCAGCCACCCAACCCGAAATTCAAGAAGTGACGAAGCACTAGCTGCGGTCGGCAGCGAGCCGTTAAGTTTTTCCTCATTCGGTAAACTTCCTCTGCAAGACAACGACGACTTGCGAGTACCTTACGCTAACGCGGTACAAAAAAGATCAAAGCGGCAGCGCGGCAATGGACTCCGCTGATGTTGTTCGATGGACTCTCTTCGGAAAGGTACAGGCTTTCGTGACTCTCACAACGCAGGATGCGACGGAGAAAATCGACTGGATCGTTCCACAATCAAGCCTGGAGCTGGAATCGCTCTTCTTCCGTTACGGACGCTGTTACGACTCGTACCTTGGTCTGGAGGCGGGCCGTGAATACTTCTGGTCACAAGATCGAAGCGGTGTTGTGGCATACGTTCGACGCGGCAAATACCTCAACATCAGCGGCGGCTTGATCGCTCCCGAAGAAAAAAAACGACAGCTCTTGAGCGAAGTGCTGACCTTCGCGACAGAGCAGCAATTCGTTCCGTCCTTCTACAACATTCCTGAAGACGAACTGCCGTTGTTTCGCCAATTCGGATTTCAAATCACGAAGTGGGGCGAGGAAGCTCTCGTTGATCTGAACGACCAACTCTGGCAAGGTCGAGCCTTTGAATGGGTTCGTCGGCAAGTGAATTACTGCCATCGTCAAGAGTTAGTCTGCTCGGAATGGGATCTCGACGAGTTGTCGGTTGATGAGCGTGACGCGGTCGTTGCCGAGCTTCGCGAAGTCTCGGCCGCGCCACTCGCGTTGAAGCCGCAAGCTGCGGAAATGACGTTTCTCGAAGGAAGCTTTGATCCTTCGCAGATGGATCGCAAACGCCTCTTTATCGCACAAGCAGACGGCGGTACGGGACGCATCGAAGGATTCCTGGTTGCCAACCCGTGTCTGAACGGGGCTGCTTGGGCCTTTGAGCTTTACCGGTATCGCCCCGATGCCGTGCGTGGCACCGTCGCGTTCCTCATGCACCAAACGATCCAACGATTGCAGTTTGAAAACGTCACGCATATCTCGCTGTGTCTTGTCCCCGGTCTGCGTTGTGAGACACCGCTCCCTGGCGACAGTGGCTTGGTGCGTCACGCACTGGTAATTGCTCAAAAGTATTTCGATTTCCTGTTCAACACCGCCGGTACGCATTACTTCAAAAGCCGCTTCCGTCCGCGATACGAGAACCGCTACCTCTGCGTTTGGCCCAAGGCAACTGTCGGCTCGTTTTGGGCCTTCGTCCGAGTGATCGGCGTCTTGAATCTGAGCCCCGTCAAACTCTGGCAATCGCTGCGTCAGCAAATCCGAAGCTCGAAGCCGCTGGCCATTTCTGGCGGAACGCGAAGTGGCCAAACCCTCGAAACAACATCATCAGAGAAGACGACATGTCACTGAAAACCTCCGTAACATTTCCAGCCGACATTCGTGGGAACGAATTGATTGCAGTCCGCGCGGTATCAGTTCGATTCCCAGTACCGGGGGCTGCGAAGAACTACAGTCCGATTTCTCGCATCTATGAGTCACTCGGCCAAATTTATTCCGGCGGTCAGATCTTCGCCGCGAAGGCTTCGCAGATCGCCCAGATGCAGCCGGGAGACCGAGTGCTCTACGTGGGGGTCGGACCTGGCGAAGATGCCGTGTTGGCCGCTCGATCAGGAGCCAACGTCACCTGCCTCGATCTGGCTGCGGGAATGTTGCGAGTCGCACGGGCCAAAATGGATCAAGCGGGCGTCAACGCCGAACTGATCCAAGGAGACATCCTGGCTCATGATCGCTACGAGCAATACGACGTCGTGATTGCCAACTTTTTCCTCAACGTCTTTCCGGAACCAGTCGTCAAGCAGATGCTGAGTCATCTCACCAGATTGGTCAAACCGGAAGGCAAGCTGTTGATCTCCGATTTCATGAAACCAGAAGGCGGTCTCATCAGCCGCAGCGCGCAAGCCTGTTACTGGGGCGTGACCAACTTGTTCTATTACTTACTCGGTCTTTCCGCTTGGCATCCCGTGTACGACTACCCGGCGTACTTCGCGGCCTGCGGACTTGAGTTGCAACGCGATGACCGCTTTCGGTTGCTCACTCGGCTGCCACTCGGCTTTTGGTCGGTGACCGCACGTCGCAGTTGATTCTGTTCCTGGCCACATGCCTCTCGGCATGGCAGCCTGTTGAAAAATTGTGGTACGACGCTCCGCGTCGTGAACGGCAAG
Source organism: Planctomycetaceae bacterium (assembly GCA_043738805.1). Taxonomy (GTDB): domain Bacteria; phylum Planctomycetota; class Planctomycetia; order Planctomycetales; family Planctomycetaceae; genus SXKJ01. Next base: position 3,749 of record JAYUFI010000246.1, read on the forward strand.
CAAAATCATCGGCGCAGGCAGCCACTCTCGACGCGGAACGTCGAGCCACAATGATTTTCGACAGGCTCATCGCGTTCTGAGCACGTACTCCGCTCCAAAACTGCCGACGTGGAATGCTTGCTAAGCGATACTTGCACCCGTTCCGAACTTGTTCGGTGACGCTTCGTATTCTTTGACAGCCTCTGGCAAGAGTTGTCGCAAGGCGGCGGCTCGATGTTCGTCGGAAGGATGTGTCGAACTGAATTCGGCAGGCGTCTTTCCTTTGTGGCTGGCAGCGAAGCGTTCCCAAAACTTGGGGGCTTCGTTCGGGTCGTAGCCGGCTTGAGACATCAAATGAATCCCCATCTCATCTGCTTCTGATTCATGCTTCCGGCTGTAAGGAAGCGTGAAACCGTATTTCGAGCCGACGTTGTAGACGGACATGAAGGCTTGCTCCTTGTCAGGAGCGGCCCTCTGCGCAACAACTTGAACGATCTTGCCGACACCCTGCACTTCCATTTGTTGGCTCATCCGTTCGCCACCATGGCGAGCCAGCGCGTGGGAAATCTCATGCGACATCACGACGGCGACTCCCGCCTCGTTCTCGCAGATCGGCAAGATCCCTTCGTAGAACGCGACCTTGCCGCCGGGGAGACAGAACGCATTCTGCGTTTGGTCGGCGATGGTGACGAACTCCCACTGATAGTCAGTCCGTTTCGAGGCGGCCGCGAGTCGTTGGCCAACGCGTTCGACAATCTCTTTGTACTTGGGATTCGTTGAGAGCTTGTTCTTTGTTTTGACTTCTTCGTAGGCCGTGAGCCCCATTTGCTGTTCCTGCGATTCTGGAATAAGCAACAACTGACGACGGTGCGTAATCGGGGTCGTGCGACAGCCGAAGCAAGAACACATCGCAATGCCGGCAGTTGCGGGACCAAACCACTTAAGGAACTCGCGACGATCGACGGAGTCGGTAACGGAATCATTGAGAGTTGAGGTCATGTTGATGCCCTTTATTTCGGATCAGCACTCGGAGGTGCGTTTCGGTCAGTCTGGAAAGCTGACCTATGGTTTTAGTTTTTCACCAACGGCGGGTTGAACGGATTTGGTTGGAGACTTCTTCGGCTTTTTTTTGCTGAACAGGCTTTCCAGTCCCTGCTCGATCTCACTGGCTTGTTGAATCGAATTCGGAGTCTTTTCTGGTAACGATCCATCGCCACTGGGAGCTTGTTTCGGATTCAAAGAGGGTGGCAGTTTCAACGGCGGTTCCGAATCACTGTGCAAGCCAAAAGTAGGCAGGTTGCTTCCGACCTTCGGCAAATTTTTACTGAGTCCCTTCAGATCGAATGGATTGTTGGGATCAATCGACAACGGTTTGTTGAGGTCAATCGGCAGACCGCCAGCGAGCCCCTTGAGATCGAACTTACCGGGCAACTTCAGTCCAAAGCTTTGCGCGATCTCTTGAATCGCATCTTGATTGAGATGCAGTTGGCCGGTCAGCTTTTGAAGCTGCTCGTCATAAAGTCGCGTGAGCTTCTCTGATTGCTTCGCCGTCTGCTGATCGAATCGCGTGAGAACTTCGCGACGCCCGGCTTCGAGCTGTCTCGCAAAGGCGGTGTTAAGCCCGCTCGAAAGATCGGCACCAAGATTCGACTTCAGTTGGAATTGCGGCTTGAGGGCTGTGCCCGACAGTTGCATTTGCGCGTCGATTTTTCGGACCCCAGAGGCGACCTCTTGGACCACGGCCAGAACTCGTTCGTCACCCTTGAATCGCTTCGTACCCATCTTCGCAGTGACCGTATCAAGCACTTGTTGATAATTCAGTTGCCCAGACAATTCCTCTCCGACCATTTTCAAATCAGCGAGGCAGTTCGTCGCGCGGCTAGTCATCGCGAGTTGAATTGATTCCGGCTTACCGAAGTTTTGCTCACCGGCTTGCGGCTCTTTGTACGAGAGCAGCAGTTGATGAGTCGGAACCTCTTTCGTGTAGTCGAAGACCGCTTTGAGTTGCACCGTCAACTTCTCAATCGTTCCACCGTTCGCAACTGATCCATTTGCAGCCGAGCCATCTGATGGCTGTGCCGCCAATGTTGTTGAGTTCGCAGCAAGAGAGGTCGGTGACATGGCTCCCGGTTCGCTGACACTGATGCCGTCGAGCCGCACAACGATTGGCTTGCCATGAATCTTCGGATTCGTCGTGATGCCAGAGATCGCCCCCTTAAACGCCAGTTGCTCGCCGTTGAAATCACCTTCGCCGTCAACGTTCAAGAGTCGGACCAGCAACAGTGGCAACTCTTGTTTGCGTTGGAAGAAGATCGTCTCACCACGAAGTCGCTCCGGCTTCGGCGCGTCGGTTGCGAGTTGAATGCGTTCACGGAGAAACTTGGCCCAACTGATCGCCGTCTCCAGTCGGTTGGTCAATTGCGGGCCGAGCAGCAACTCGCTGACCTCATTGGGATCGAGGTGCAACAAATCGGCCTTCTCTTTGATCTTGTTCAAATCGTGCGACTTCGCCTCATTCAACGCCTGCAGATCGTCGCTTGCGTGCCGCATCGTTTCGTCAATCTGCGGCTTGAGCTGTTCTAATTCATGCAGCAAACGCTCGGCATCTTGAGCCGCACGGGTATAGCGATCGACCTTCTCGATTTCGTTTCCGCCTTTCA
>JAYUFI010000247.1:0-6383 GCA_043738805.1 Planctomycetaceae bacterium
GCCCTGCTAGCGGCGGGGAAAATTCGGATTGATGCCGCGCATGATCAAACAGGTTTTCTGAGATCAACGGCGGCGAACTCAGCGACAGCTTCGATTGCAACACCGACAATGCAACCTGATGCGAGCGGCCCGTTCGCTGTGAAGTCGGTGCCTGCTCAGCCACGTGCGGAAGCTCGGCGTCCGACGAGTTGGATGCCGACTTGGGATCCGGCGTTTTGGCGAACGGAACCGTCAGCATCAGGAAACTGGACTTCAGCGGCGGGGCAATTGCTTGCTTACGCAGGAGTCTTGGGACTGACGATCGGTGCCTGCATGGTGGTCTGGAGCTATTTCGGCGGGCCGGCAAATTACGCTCCGACGGGATGGCTCATCGCGACGGCGGGGCAGATGTTGTTGTTCTTCGGCGTTGTGACGTTGGTCTCCGGCGGCCTCGAGCAAACGACGGAGCAGGTCAACAAGCGAATCGAACAGCTCGGTGATCACATCATTCGGATCGAGCAAGCGGCTCGCGAGATGAATGCTCGCAGCATCCCACCGGCACACTTCGGGCACGATCGCGACGCGGCTTACGCGTCACGCGATGAGCGAGCGATGTCAGACGACGAACGCGCGGTAGTAGAACGCTAAGCCGGTCGCCGACGTGAGCACGAGGTCGATCACCGACAGCCAACCGAGCATCTTGTGCAAGCGACTGTGCTCACACGGTGCCGGGGGACGCGGCATTCGTCGCAGTGCCAATGTGATCGTCGTCGCCCACAACAACGGCGTCGAAATCGCGAAGCCGAGATGCACGTAAAGAATCTGCCGTACGGCGGCGAACTGCTCGTCCGACAGCACGGGAGTTCGTCTACCGACGATGTTTTCCCAGCCACCGTGCATCCGAATATCGATCTCGAACGCGATCACCGCGACCAGCAACACCGCCGCCAGAATGAGTTGCAGGTTGCGGTGCGCGAGGTAATTCCGCTTGACCTTCACGAGGTACACGCTCGCCAACAACGCCGGAACGATCAGCGCCAGCGCCGTGACGACGAAGTCCAACATGAACGTCGATTGATAGCCCAGGAATCCGTGTTTCATAGCGGGCGGACGATGACGAGTTGCATGAAGCGGGACAAGGGCGAGGCGGGAATGCCCAAGAAACACACGGAAAGACACAGAAGGAAATGGAAGACAACAATGGCGATTTCATTGAAGTCGCGACGTGAACATCACGACTCTTCGTCTTCCTTCCGTGTCTTTTTGTGTGCTCCGTGGGCAGAGACTGCTCACTTTGCGTTCGGACGTTTGAGCCCTCGACCGGCGAGCGTCTCTGTGACTTCGCCGTCTCGAATGGCAGCCTCGCCGTTGACGAAGACGAACTTCATGCCGGTGGCGTATTGATGTGGTTCGTCGAAGGTCGCAGTGTCGCGGAACGTTTTCTGATCGAGGACGACGATGTCGGCAAACAGGCCAGGCTTCAACAGACCTCGATCGGTCATGCCGATGATCCACGCCGGTAATGCCGTGCAAGATCGAATCGCCGCCTCAATTGGAATGACCTCTTCGCGAATTGCGTACTCGCCGATCTTGCGTGGGAAGGTTCCGTAGCTGCGCGGATGCGGCTTGTCGGACGAAGGAAGATACGCTCGCCCATCGGACGCGGTCGCGACCCACGGTTGTTGCATGACGAAGCGGACATCTTCTTCGCTCATACCGAAGTTGACGATCCCCGCTCCGCCGTGGCGGAAGATCGTGATCGCGATGTCGAGCGGCGTTGAGTTTTCGGACTCCGCGATCTCCACAAGGCTGCGACCGACCCACGCCGGCTTCGCGGCATACGACGTGAGTTTGATCGCCGCACCGCCGCGAGCTTGATCCAACTTCTTCGCGACAAACGTGCGAATGCGTGCCGACTGCTTTTTGTCTTTGAGCCGTTCAAGCAACTTCTCTCGACCACCGGCCAGCGACCATGTCGGGAGCAACGTCGCGTCGAGTGACGTGCTCGACGCGATGTAGGGATATTGATCGGCGGTGACGGTGAGCCCATCTTTTCGCGCGGCTTCGATCATCTCGGACGCCGGACGAACGAGCCCCCAGGCGTCCTCACCGCTCGCTTTGAAGTGCGAAATGTGAATCGGGCACTTCGCCTCGCGACCAATCTTGATCGCCTCTCGAATCGACTCCAGCAAATCTTTCCCTTCGCCGCGAATGTGGCTCGCGTAGATGCCGCCGTGTTTGCCGATGACCTTCGCGATCTCGGTCAGTTCGTCGGTGTCCGCGTAACTACTCGGAACATAGATGAGTCCCGTCGTCATACCCCACGCCCCGTCACGCATCGCTTTGTCCGCGAGTTCTCGCATCTTTGCGATCTCGGCGGGCTTCGCCGTTCGTTGAACACTGCCAACGACATGCGCTCGCAACGAACCTTGAGCGAGCAGGTGCGCGACGTTCGTCCCCGCACCGTCAGCGTTGATCTTGGCGAGATACTCGGCAACGTCGATCGGCCCGGAGCCGCAGTTCCCCGTCACGATCGTCGTGCAACCTTGCGTGAGATAATTGACGTTCGCACGCAACTTCGGCGTGACGATTTGCGTGTCGCTGTGATTGTGCAGATCAATGAACCCCGGCGCAACCAACAGACCTTTGCAGTCGATCTCTTGTTTGACCGACTTCACTCGAAACGTGCCGACGCCGACGATCTTATCCCCCTTGATCGCGACGTCGCCGACCTTGCCCTTCGAGCCAGAGCCGTCAAAAACGGTGCCTCCTTTGAGCAAGATGTCCGCATCGACGGGCTTCGAGGAATCGGCGGCGTGAATCGCCTCAACTTGGATCGTCGTGGCGAAGCTGAGTGACAACAGCACAACGAGTGTCAAGTAAATACGTCGGCGCATCGCGCTATTCCTTGAAGACAAGGCCTGACAGACTTGATGGATCGGTCTACCGAGTTGAGAACGAAGGCCTTGTTATTTGGCGTGACGCTCCGCGTCGCGATTCACGACGCGGAGCGTCGTGCCACAATGCGATTTCGCCGCGCGATTTCGCTTGCGTTCGCATTACGCCGCCGCATTCTGCGGTTCGGTATGACTGAACTCAATTCCCTTCGTCCGTCCGGCAATCCAGTCTTCGAGCTGCTCTTGCAGTCGGAACATCGCTTGTTCAACGCGAGCGGAGTATTCCACGAATTGCTGTCGCGACAAATCAGGTGGCACGTGAATCGGACGACCGAGCGATCCGTAAACGGTCGTCAACGGAAACGGGATGAGCATGTCCGTCCAACTTCCCTTGATCCGGAAGCCGTGTCGGCAGCCGCAGGCCATCGGCACAATCGCCTGTCCCGTGCGAGATGCCAAAAAAATGATCCCTTCTTTCAACACGTGTCGTGGACCGCGCGGCCCGTCGGGAGTGATCGTGATGTGCAGACGCTCGGCAGCGTCCAGCAATTGCCGCACGGCCTGAGCACCGCCGCGATTCGTCGAACCACGATACGGCTCCACGTTGAGCAAGTGCATAGACTCGGACAAATACGATCCGTCTTGATGCTTGCTGACCAACGCCGACATGTGCTGCGGCTGGCCCATGAACAACGGAAAGACGATGCCATCATGCCACACCGAATACAAGAACCGACCGGAGATCGTCGCGTCATACGCGTTCGTACCGGGGAACGAAGCGTACTTTTTTCGGCAGGTCGCGAAGATCAATCGTAACGATCCGACGATCAATCTCGCCGCCAACTTCGTGAGCAACACGCTTCGAATCTTCACGCCTGAGTCCCTTCGCAAGTGACAGCATTCCATGCGGCGGGTTTATAGCCCGCTGAGTTTCGGCGAGGAAGAACAACTCTGTCACCCGGTTTTTTCAAACCGAATGATAGAGCTGCCCGGCTTGAAAACCGGGTTACGAATACGAGGCGTCTTGGTCCGACAGTTGAATTGAACTCGGTCGCCTTCGTCAGTTGCAGCAGCTAGCATCCGTCGCGATCTGAAATGGGAGGCGGTATTTTTCGGACGGTAAGCCCGACCAAGATTTCGGTCAGGTTCCGTCCTCGCTCAGTTTCGAGCAACGGTTTTATTAGCCACTGCGAGTCTTGGAATGGCGTCCCTCTCGCTCTCTGTTCTGGAGATTGCAGTCATTGCCGAAGTGACCTTGGGGGCTCGTCACTGGTTGAATGGAGCCTTGTTGCTGTCGGTTGTGGCACTGGCAATGTTGGTTGGGGCTTATCGACGTAGCGGCCTGAGATCATGGCCGCGCACTGTCGCGGCGAGCCTCAAGGCGTTGGCGATTGTCGCTCTGGCGGTCTGTTTGGTGGAGCCGCTATTTACGGGGACTCGACCACGGCCAGGGAGTAATTTATTCCTCGTTGTGGCGGACAACAGTCGCAGCTTGCAGTTATCGGACATCGGCAGTGGCCAATCGCGCGGACAACTGATGAGGAATCGGCTTGCGGAAGAATCCGCTTGGATGACTCACTTGGCGCAAGACTTCGATGTGCGACGGTATGTGTTCGACTCGCACGTCCGGCCGGTAAAGACGTTTGCGGAAGTGACGCTTGATGGCGAAGCCTCGACGATCAACAGCACGCTGGCGTCATTGGCCGAACGCTTTCGGGGACAGCCGGTGGCGGGCATCTTGTTGCTGACGGACGGCAACGGAACCGACTTGTCCGACGTTACGATGGATGGAACGCAGACGCAAAAACTTCCGCCGGTGTATCCGGTCGTGATTGGAACGGATGGCGGACTGGTCGATCTGTCGGTCTCGCAGGTGGCGGTGAGTCAGACCAATTTTGAAGCGGCTCCGGTCACGATCACCGCGACGCTCGAAGGTCGTTCGGTCGGAGGCAAAGAGATCGGCTTGCGAGTGCTCAACGAAGCGGGGGAAGAAGTCGAGCGCCGGAAGGTCGAACGTCTCCTTGACGGAGTTCCGTCCGTGCAACGGTTTCTCATCAAGCCGGAAAAGAGCGGCATCAGCTTCTTCACCGTGCAGGCGTTTTTGAACGGCGAAGAAAAGTTGGGCGAAAGCGACAAAGCCTCGCAAGAGGCAACACTCGCGAACAATCGCCGGATCGTCACAGTCGATCGCGGCGGCGGGCCGTTTCGAGTTTTGTATCTCGGTGGACGACCGAATTGGGAATTCAAATTCTTGCGACGTGCGCTCGATGAAGATGACGAGGTCAAGGTCAAGCTCGTGGGTTTGTTGCGAGTCGCCAAGAAGGAGCCGAAGTTCACGTTCTTGAGCCGATCGGGCGAGCGAACAAATCCGCTGTTTCGCGGCTTCGGCAACAAGGATGAGCAAGCGGAACAATATGACCAGCCGGTACTCGTGCGGCTCGGTACGAAGGACGCGGATGAGTTGCGCGGCGGATTTCCGAAGAGCAGCGAGGAACTGTTTCCGTTTCACGCCGTGATCCTCGACGACATCGAAGCGAGTTTCTTCACGCAGGATCAACTGTCGCTGTTGCAGCAGTTCGTCAGCCGTCGCGGCGGTGGATTGATGATGCTCGGCGGCAATCACTCGTTCGGCGAAGGGGGCTATCAACGGACGGCGGTCGGGGAGATGTTGCCGGTCTACATGGATCGTGGCAGTCTGTCGGCAGCGGGTGCTCAATACCGTTTGCTGCTGAGCCGCGAAGGTTGGTTGCAACCGTGGGTCCGCCTGCGAAGCAACGAGCAAGACGAATCGAAACGCTTGGCCGCGATGCCGGAATTCAACAGCGTGAACAGCGTGCAGTCGATCAAACCGGGGGCTTCGGTGCTCGCTCAAGTGACGGGAACTGACGGCAAAGAATTGCCCGCACTGGTCGTACAGCCGTTTGGCCGAGGTCGCACCGCCTCGCTGCTGATCGGCGACTTGTGGCGCTGGAACATGCGCCGCGACGATCCGACGCAGAGCGATCTCGAAAAGTCGTGGCGGCAAACTATTCGCTGGCTGGTCTCCGATGTGCCGGGGCGAGTCGAAGTTGAATCGCATCGTCGCTCAACCGGCTCAGCACCTGCCGTGCAGATTTTGGTGCGTACACGTGACGCTCAATTTGAACCGCTCGACAACGCCAACGTCGCGATCCGCGTGCAAACACCGGACGATCACAAGATCGAGCTTGTCGCCGAAAGCAGCGACAGCTCGCCGGGCCAATACGAAACGCTGTTCGCTCCGCGAGCACCCGGCGTCTATCGTGCGACGATCACCGTCAGCGCTGCGGACGGAAGCGAAGTCGGTCAGCGAGAAATCGGCTGGACCGTCGAACCTCAAACCGAAGAGTTTCGCACGCTGACGGTGAACCGCCCGATGCTGGAACAACTCGCGAAACAAACCGGCGGCGAAGTGATCTCGACCGGCGGCCTCGATCAATTCGTCAGCAGTCTGCCGAACCGCAAGATCCCCGTCACCGAAACATGGAC
>JAYUFI010000248.1:0-6383 GCA_043738805.1 Planctomycetaceae bacterium
GCGAGTTCGGTCGCACACCGAAGATCAACACGACTCGCAACGGTCGCGACCATTATCCCCGCTGCATGTTCATGCTCATGGCAGGCGGCGGAGTGAAGATGGGCCAAGTGATCGGCAAGAGCAACGCCGATGCGACTCTGCCCGACAGCAAAGGCTTCTCGCCCGACGATGTCGCCGCGTCGCTGTTCCACACGCTCGGCATCAACCACACCAAGGAATATCACACCGACACCGGCCGCCCGATCATGATCGTCCGCGACGGCCACGTAATCCCCGAACTGTTCGCGTAAGCTGATACTTTTCAAAAAAGCCGGGCATCTTTGTTTGATCTCCGATGTGAACCGTCAGAAGTCGGCAACTGCCTCGCCGCCCGCGCGAGTCAGCAGAGCCTTCCAGATTTCAGGGACCAACTCGCAATTCACAAACTTGACTGTGCCATCACCCATGAGGACATGCAGTCCGCCGTGATCGGCTTCGGTGAAGTGAATGCTGGAAGCGCGACGCCCTTTGATTCCACGCGGCGGAAGACTCGCCTCCTCAAACGACAGGTCATCGGGGGCCAGCCAAGGAATACCGGCGTCGCGGACTTCGATCACGAGCGCCGTGTTCGATGTGCCGTCTTCAATATCGGCCACACGAATTGATTCCACGCCCGGCCAAGCGGTTTCGCTTCCAACGACGGCCACAAAGTTCGTGTCCGTTTTCGGTACGTGAGTTTTGTTGTCGATCCAGTGACACGCAAACGCCAGCGGCCGTTGGTCCAGAAGCTTCGAGTTGTTCGGGCCATTCCAAGGCTCATCAAAACGATACTTCTCGAACAATGGTCGCTCCTCCAGAAACGGAAGAATCAACACTCGCCAACTATGCCACGGCTTGCCGTCAGGACCGAGCACAAACGCAGGCGGAAAGCACTTGTAGGTGTCGTGGTAGTTGTGCAGCGCGAGGCCGATCTGCTTGAGATTCCTTTTGCATGGCGAAGGACCACGGTGTTCGGGAGTCGTCTCGAAAATCGGAGATAGCAGCGCGAACAGAAGGCTCAAGCAAACCAAAACGCCAATCACTTGGCCAATCGTTTTCCAAACATCCCAGTGTTTTGGTTCGGAAATCTCTGGACGAATCATGAATGATCTCGGCTAATCAAAATCAAAGCGGTCGTCGATCGCGCGGCGTTTGTTGTTGAACTCCACTTGCGTGATCGAGTTCGATTCGAGTTGCTGTTCAATCTCGCGCATTTCACGTTGCTTGATCTGCTTAGCGTGAGCACGGCTGACGTCGTAGTTGATGACTTCCGAGCCTTGGTAACCAGCGACTGGATCCCACAGGATTGATGTGGGCCAGAGCAACAGATCGGCGACCCCCAAGCCCCATTGTCGGGTGTAGAACGAACCGCCACCGGGAAGTATTCCCAGGACCGCACCCAGTGCTGGCTGCTTCTCCTCAACCGCCAATCCGGAAGACTTCATGGACTGGTACTCGGTTCGTTGGATGCTATTCAGGCTGGCACAGCCGATGGAAATTGTCGTCGCCGTAAAAAGAACCAGACACAGTCCAAGCTTCTTCATCGCGATCCTCCTCCTTGAGTCCTGCGGAAAGAGTTAGTGGCCACACTGAACATGGCAGCAATCTCGCAGATTTTGCAAAACAAGGAAACGGCATTTCTTGGCGGATCTTGCAACTCAGCGAATCTTCAAACTTGCGACGGCGATCAGTGCGAGCAGCGCGGAACTGATCCAGAAACGGACAACGATTTTCATTTCGTGCTGGCCCGCGAAGAGGTAGTGGTTGTGGAGCGGGCTGCAACGCAGCAGTCGCTTGCCGGTCAGTTTGAACCAGGCAACTTGAGCGATGACGCTCAAGGTCTCGATCACGAAGACGCCACCGACGATGACTAGCAGGAATTCTTGCTTCGTCACCAATGCGGCCAGTCCCAGCAACGCGCCGATCGGCAACGAGCCGGTATCGCCCATGAAGACTTGGGCGGGATGGCAGTTGAACCACAGGAAGCCGAGCATCGCACCGACCAAAGCACCCAGCACGATGGCCAACTCACCAGCACCGGGAATGTGCGGGATGCTGAGGTATTCGGCCAACGTCTTGTGACCGGCGAGGTAGGCCAAGACTGTGAACGCAGACGCGGCAAAGATCGTGCAGCCGCTGGCGAGTCCGTCGAGTCCGTCGGTGAGGTTCACTCCGTTCGAGCTGCCGACCATCACCACGATGGCCCACAAGATGAAGAATCCGCCGAGCCAAATGCCGACATTGCCGATCGGCCAGATGACCTCGACGCCACGCGGTTTGTGCCACATCTCAACGCACAGCAGACTGCAAATGCCGATCGCCAGCAGTAATTGAATCGCGAACTTGGTACGCGCCGAGAGGCCGTTTCGTTTCGTACTGAGCTTGATCCAGTCGTCCGCCGCTCCCAGCGTGCCAAAGCCAATCGTCGTGATGAGTCCGCAAATGACGAAGACATTCGACAGGTTGCCCCACATCAACGTGGCGAGTGCAACTGCTCCCATGACGAACAGGCCACCCATTGTCGGCGTGTTGCTTTTGCCCGCGTGCAGTTGGTTGAGATGTTCCGAGTCACTCCCGATCCGCTCGCGAAACCGCCGCTGCAACCAGCGAATGGCCATCGGGCCAAACAACATGCACAGCAAAAATGACGTCACTCCCGCGATCGCCGTTCGCGCCGTCAAGAAGACGCGCGAGTCACCGGAGATGTGCTGCTCGAACTTTTCGAGCACTGAACTGAAGTGATGGAGGAGCCAGACGAGCATGGGTTGTGGTCGAGTATGAGGGGAGGGCGGCGGACGGAAATGACGTGCGTCTTGGCAAGCGGGGCGGCGTCAGCCCAATGGCACTCACGTTAGGCTGCGAACCGCAGGATTGTCGTCTTTCGCTCCGCGAAAGAACGTCCTTTCGCGGAGCGCAAGGCGACAAAATGAGTGCCATTGGGCGTTAGCCCCCCGGTGGTGCGCACGTCAAACGATTCTCAACGTACCGAGGGGCTGACGCCGCCCCGATCGCCAAGTTGAGTTCATTGGCTTTCTCTCGCATCCAGTCTCGGACTCGTTCCATGCGCATGCCGCGTGAGCCTTTGATGAGGACGACGTCGTTCGGTGCGAGAGTGCAATTGAAAATTGTCAGCAAGATTTCAAAGTCATCGCAGACGGCGGCTCGGTTGGTGTGCATCCCGCTGTCGTGAGCACCGCGAATGACGTGCTCGGCTTGTTGGCCGAAGGCGAGCAAGCCATCCAACTGCGCTGCGGCAGCAATGTGGCCGAGTTCGTAATGGCATTGCTCGGCATGTTCGCCGAGTTCCAGCATGTCGCCGACAATGAGTAGCTTCTTGTTCGCACCTTGCCAGTCGCGCAGTGTTTCGCAGGCGGCTTGCATGGACGCAGGGTTCGCGTTGTATGAATCGTCGATCAGCGTCCAAGGCCCAATGTGCTGCACGTGGCAACGTCCAGAGACGGCTTGAAAGTTCTGGAATCCGGCGGCAATTTCGGTCGGTGACAAGCCGATCTCGCGAGCGATCGCCAGTGCCGTCAACGAGGCTCGCAAGAAGTGCCGCCCGGTGACGGGAACGTGGTACTCAAAATGATCGACCTCAAAAGTCAGCGTTTGATTCGTGACGCGGACGTTCTTTACGTGGAGGTGACAGTCGTCGGATTCGCCGACGAAGATCACTCGACTGCTCGTGCGCGCGGCCATGTTTCGCACGACGGGATCGCCACCCGGTAAGACCGCGAAACCGCTGATCGGCAACGCTTCCAGCAACTCGCCTTTGCCGAGCACAATCTCCTCTTGCGATCCGAAGCCGGAAACATGCGCGAGTCCGATACCCGTTATGACACCGATTTGTGGCTGAGCGATTTCGGCCAACGCGGCGATTTCACCGACGGCGGACGCACCCATCTCCAACACAGCGAATTCGTGACTGCGATCGAGTTCCAACAAGCTGAGCGGCAGGCCGATGTGGTTGTTGAAATTCTTCAAACTTCGCACGCAACTCCGCGAGCCGGACAGCACAGCGTGAATCATCTCTCGCGTCGTTGTCTTGCCGAAGCTTCCCGTGACTCCGATGACGAGACTCTTCTGCTGTGAGCGATACCAGCGCGCAAAATCGGCGAGTGCCGTGAGCGCGTCTTCGACAACGATGAGCGTTGCGAGCGCGTCTTGAGGGTCGCCGGTTTGCCATGCTTTTTCAGCTTGCGTCAAACGACTGCGGCTGATGACTGCGGCGATCGCGCCGCGCGACCGAGCCTCTGCTAAGAAATCATGCCCATCGTGATGCTCGCCACGCAGTGCCCAAAACAAGCAACCCGGCTTCACGCTGCGTGAGTCAATTTCAACTCGCTCAAACGTGCAGTTCTCGTCGGAGCAGTTGATTAACTGCCCGCGAGTCGCGGCGGCTAGCGATGAGACGGTGATTGGTTGCATGTGTGTTGGACGCCGTTCGTAGGACGGCCACTCTTGGCCGTCGAGCCAAACAAGAGACGGGCAAGAGTGCCCGTCCTACGGGAAATCAGATGACTGACATTGTGGGAGAATTGGTTTGCGAAGCTCGACTCAACGCGATGTCATGCCATGCCAACTGTGTGACTTCTCGGTCGTCGAATGGGAATCGCTCGGTGCCGATGATCTGTTCGGTTTCGTGCCCTTTGCCTGCGATCAAGACGCAATCGCCAGGCAGCGCTTGTTCGAGTGCCCAACGAATCGCGGCCCTGCGATCCGGTTCGACATGCAGTGGAGGAACCGCGGCGACATCGGAAACATCGACCCAAACCCCACCGAGCTTGTCTCGGTGGATTTTGGGCTTTTGCACTACGCTCGTCTCACTCGTAGTGCAAAGGCCCGTTTCCACCGAGACAAGCTCGGTGGGGGGAAGGGCATCATTGCTGGTGGGTTGTGAAAATCCGGCGAGGATGTCGGCGAGGATTTGCTGCGGGTCTTCTGTGCGCGGATTGTCGCTCGTCACGACAATCAAGTCAGAACCGAGCACCGCTTGAGCCATCTTCGGACGTTTGCCGCGATCGCGATCTCCGCCCGCTCCGAACACAACGATGAGCCGCCCCGGAGTCAATTGACGCAGGTTCGTGACGCAACGGAGCAACGCATCTTGCGTGTGCGCGAAATCGACAAACACATCAAACGGCTGACCGGCAACGACTCGTTCAAAACGTCCGGGGACCGCGCACAGCAATTCGATTCCGAGACTGATCGTCTTCAACGGAATGCCGAAATGATGCGTTGCCGCCGCCGCTGCGAGGCAGTTCGCCACGTTGTGCCGACCGATCAATGGCGTGAAGACTTCTTCCGCTTCGGCTCCGCACGCGAGGATGAACCGCGTCCCTGCGGTGGACTCTGCGACGATCGTCGCGGTCAGGTCCGCATCCTGTTCAAGCCCGAACGTCACGATGCGACTGGTCGGAGCGATCTGCTGCACGATTGCAGAACTGCCATGATCGTCGGCGTTGAGGACGAGAATTCCTTCGGGCTTGAGGTGTTCGACGATGCGCGCTTTCGCGGCGAGATAGGTTTCGTAGTTCTTGTGGTAATCGAAATGGTCCTGCGTGACGTTGGTCACGATGCCGACATCGAGCAGCGTGCCGCACGCGCGGCCTTGATCGAGTGCGTGACTCGACAGTTCCATCGCGGCGTGTGTCGAACCAACATCGACCATCGACTTCAACCAGCGGCAAAGAGCGGATGAGTCGGGCGTCGTCAAGTTCGCTCGTTCGCGCCGCAGGCCGTCGCTGTATTCGATCGTGCCGAGCACTCCGACCTGATATCCCGCCGCGCGCAGGATCGAGCGGATCAACCACGTGGTCGTCGTCTTGCCGTTCGTGCCGGTGACTCCCGTGAGGCGGAGTTGTTCCGAAGGATATCCCGCCAGCGCGTCGCACAACGTGGCGAACGCTCGACGCACATCCGGGACGATGCACTGCGGCACGTTGAGATCGGGCATCGGCGAATCGAGCAACAGCGCGGTCGCTCCGCGCTGAACGGCGTCGCGAGCGAACTCCTGACCGTTCTGTTTGGTCCCCGGAATCGCGGCGAACAATGAGCCGACGCTGACGAGATCGCTCCGTTCCGTCGCATGAGAAACGAGAACCTCGTCGCTGCCGAGTAGCTGGGCCGTCGGCAAGAGTGCCTTGAGGCTGACCGGCTGAGTAGACGTCGCCGCTGACACGTCGCAGCCTCCTTGCCGTGACACCAGTGAATCACCTGAACTGTAAATGACGAGAACGATTCAGAGACGTTCGCTACCATGCTCTGCCTCACGAGCCGTCCGAATGGCGGCGGGATTCTCGACATTCACCCAACTGGGTCAAGCTGAGTTTCCCGCACTAACCCGAAAGCGTCAGCGAGGGCGG
>JAYUFI010000249.1:0-6382 GCA_043738805.1 Planctomycetaceae bacterium
ACAAACTGCCACTGCGAGCGGCGATCAGGCCGAGCACTAGGCCGAGCAACGTCGCGTTGAAAACTTGTTGCGGAATCATGTGCATCACACCGAACGTGACTGCCGAAAGGCAAATCGCGATGCCCGTCCGCCCGTTGCGGCTGAATCCCGTCAGCACGAAGCCGCGAAAGGCCAACTCTTCGCAGATTGCTGGTGCCGCTGCGAACGAGAGCAAGATCAACCAGAGCGGCTGTTCGTGGTCCGACATCGTTTTCATCAAGCGAGCCGCACCTTCGGGCAACTGCGGAAAGAACCAACTCAGCGAGGCGACCAGTTCCAGCGACAGCGGATGCAGTGTGAACGGTAACAACGCGGCGATGGCCAAGAATTTTCCTCCTGGCCAACGCAGGCGAAATGTCTGTCGCACGCTTGTTGTCAGAATCAAGCCCATGAACAACGCCGGGCAGGCGATGATCGCAAGCTGCTGAATGACGAGCAGTCTCATCATCGCTTCGCCCATTTGCTCCGGAGCCACCGACGCGATCGACTGGCCGAACGCACGCATCGAAGCGAACTGCGCCAGCATGATCAACACGAAGCAGAAGCCCGCTTCGGTGAAGCTTGGCGTCGGTTCCTTATCTCGTAGCAAATGCTTGAACCACAACGCCGGTTCGAAACGCTCGCCCTCGCGGAACAACACTCCCTCGCTGGAGAATTGCTCGATCGCCCACCACAACGCCAGCAGGCTGTAACCGATGCTCGTGACCAGCACCGGGCCAGCGAAGATCAACGCTTCCGTGTTGCCGGGATTCAGCAACAACGCTTTCAACAACAGCGCGATCCCGACAACCGGCATCACGCTATAGAACCATGAGGCTTGATGCACCGGATAAATTTCAACCGCTGGTGACAAGCAAAAGACCGTTAATCCAATCGAGACCATTAACAGAGGAGTGAGATAATACTGTCCTTCCTTCGAACTGCGGGCAAACGTCGCCAACGCCAAGCAGAGCGCGCTGAACAATGCTGACAACGGAATCAGCAGTGCCAGTAACCAAGCTAGCGCGGGCAATGAAGGCAATGAGACCTCTCCCATCTTGGCCATTGCTCCGGCACCTGCTCCAGCCCCTGGGCCGCGGGCCGAGAGCATGTAATGACCGGTCGTACCAATGCTCATCAGGTTCAACAACGCGGTGCTCATGCTGAAGCACATGACGGTCAAAAATTTGCCCAGTACGATTTCCGTTCGCGTCGCCGGGCAGATGAGCAACGTCTCCATCGTCCCCCGTTCTTTCTCACCAGCAGCCACATCAACAGCCGGATAAAACGCACCGGTCACGGCCATAATCACTAACAACGCCGGGAACATCTTGCTCCAGACATTCGCCGAAAGTTGCTCTTCCGCAGCAAGGTCTAACTGCGAAGAACCGATCGGGTTCGGGAGTTCCTGCGGCAGATTTGCCGACGAAAGTCGCTGACGAAGAATCTCTTGTTCCCAAGCATCGAGCACTTCGCGTACTCGCGAGTACGCGACCACCGACTTGTCATCCGCACGGTTCTTCACGATCGTCGGTCGAGGATACGACATCAGATCCTCTGACTGCATCTCTCGCTCGGCGATCAAGTGATTGACCCGCTCGATGTTTTCCTTCAGTCCATCCGGAACGACAATCAGCACCTGAATCTGGCTGGCCGCGAATAGGTCACTCAGTTCGTGATCGATCACCACTAACTTTGTTTTGAGGTCGCCGATTTTCTTCGTGAGTTCCGGCAAACTCGCAAACTCCGATTGAGGCGACGTTGTTGCTCCTTCAGTAGCCGCGCCGGAATCTCCTCTGATCACGTTCGATTTCAGCAACTTACGCAACGCTGATTCGGCTTGATCAAGTTCAGCACGCTTTGCGGCGTGTTCGTCAACGCGAGTTCGCAACGCCTGAGCCTGCTCGATCAACTTTGTTTGGTGTTCATCAGGAGTGTTGCCAAGAGACGACGTGTTTGCCGTCGTATCCGTGATCACCTTCAACTTCGACGCATCGTCCGGATTCACAAACCAATTGGAAACGAAGCGATTTCCGTCGAGTAACTGCGGCAGCGGAAGATGTTTTTCTCCAAGAATCACGACCGTCCGCGGTTGTTCCGTGAACAACAGCGTCATCTGCAACATGCCGATTCCCAACGCGGGATACAACAGCAACGGCAACACCGCGACCATGAACAGGGTCCGCCGATCACGGAGCTGATCTCGGACTTCACGCAGGAAAATGAGACGGATGTTATGCCAATTCATAGGTATTTCGTCATTTTGTAACCACAGCGTTCCCGTTAGGTATCGCGAACTTCTTGGTCGTGCTGCTCAATCAAATCAAAGAACAGTTCCTCGGTATCGGGCTGCTCGTATTTGTCTTGGAGTTCCGGCAGCGTTCCGGCTGCCAGGATGATGCCTTTGTGAATGATCGCGATGCGGTCACAGAGCTTTTCGACCTCGCGCATGATGTGCGTCGAGAAGATAATGCACTTCCCCTGATCCTTCAGCGATTGCACCGTCGAGAGGACTTTGCGAGCGACCAACACGTCTAGTCCGGAAGTCGGCTCATCAAAAATCAGCACCGGTGGATCGTGAACGATCGCGCGGGCGATGCTTACTTTCTGCTTCATGCCGGTCGACATCTTCGCTCCCAGCGTGTCACGGAAGTCGTGCATTTGCAGCGTCGTGAAGATGCTGTCGAGCCGCCGCTTCAGCACCTCTTCTTCCAGGCCATACAGCCGCCCGTAGTACTCCACCATTTCCCACGCGGTCATCCGATCGTAAATGCCGGTGTTGTTTGACATGAATCCGATCCGCTGCCGTACCTCAGTGGGATGTGTCGTGACGTCGTATCCCGCGACGGTCGCCGATCCGCCGGTTGGACGCAGGACTGTGCTGAGGATCCGCAAGCAGGTCGTCTTGCCTGCCCCGTTGGGACCGAGCAGTCCGTAAATCTCACCCGGATGCACTTCAAAGCTGACATGATCCAACGCCGCTACCCACCCGCGGCGCAGGTCGTCGAAACCCTTCGTGAGCTCGGTGACGCGAATCATTTCAGTCTCACAACATGGACGGAGTACAAGGTTGATACTCTAGCACGCCCATAAGTACTGGGGGCGAATCCCCGCAATTTGATTCGCCGCGGAATCACAGACTCAGAACCGGCAGCGTCACATGGCCTGATTCATGCGGAACCTCCGCCTCATCGCGTTCGTCGATGTATTCGTAAAAGACGTTCCGCTGGCGTGGGATGTAGCCCACTTCTCGGATACAGCGCTTGATCGTTTCCAAAGTGAGGTGGTAAACGGTCCCCGCCGACGCGACGACGTTCTCTTCGATCATCAAGCTCCCCATGTCGTTCGCTCCGAAGAGCAACGCCATTTGCCCGGTCTTTTCTCCCTGAGTCACCCAGCTCGACTGAATGTTCCGCACGTTGTCGAGATACAGCCGGCTGACCGCCTGCGTCTTGAGATATTCGAACGCCCCGACCGGCGCGATGTGCGCCATGTCGGTGTTCTCCGGCTGAAACGTCCAACAGATAAACGCGGTGATGCCGCCGGTCTCGTCCTGCAACTGACGAAGCCGTTCGAGATGCTCGATCCGTTCGGCCAGTGTTTCCACATGCCCGAACATCATCGTCGCCGACGATTTTCCACCCAGCTCATGCCACACGCGGCAGACGTTGACCCAGTTATCCGACAGCACTTTGCCGCGCGTGATTTCTTTGCGAACGCGGTCCACCAAAATCTCACCGCCGCCGCCGGGCAAGCTTCCGAGCCCCGCCGCTTTCAGTCGTTCAAGCACCGTTCGCAGCGGCAGCTTGCTGAGCTTTTGCAGCGCATGAATCTCCGGCGGAGAAAACGCATGAAGGTTGACCTGCGGAAAGCGTTCCTTGATCGACGACAACAAATCCTCGTACCACTCGATCGGCAGATCGGGATTCATTCCCCCCTGCATCAAAATTTGATCGCCGCCGAGTGCCACGGTCTCGGCGATCTTCTGAAAGATCTCCTCCTTAGACAGCAAGTAACCTTCGGGACTTTTCGGCCGCCGAAAGAACGCGCAGAAATCACACACCGCCGAGCAGACGTTCGTGTAATTCACGTTGCGGTCGATGTTGAAAGTTCGATACGGCTCCGGATGCAGCCGCGTTGTGACGGAGTTCGCCGCAATGCCGATCGACACCAGATCGTGCGACTCCAGCAACTTCAGTCCGTCTTCACTCGAAAGTCGTTCGCCCGCAACCGCTCGTTCGAGGATCGGTCGGATCGGCGAGTTTCCAAACGGCGAACGTCCGCCGAACGACTCGTTGAGTTGCTCGACAAAATCACGATCAATCGCCAGACGGGGCCGTTCAATACCGACGAACGAACGAACTTCGCGACCACATTCAACGGGCGCACAAGCAGTGACGGAAGACAAGATCAACCCCTTCGGGAGCCAGTCCCGTTTTGACAGCCAGTTCTTGAAACAGCTTCAGCCCGGCTCGTTCTGCCGAGCCAAGCGTGAAATGCAAATTGTGAGTGAAGTAGTTGCGAGCTAACTCCTCGGTGATACCGAGCTTCGGAGCCTCACGCCGCGCGATCTCGGCAAAACGCTCAACTCCTCGATCGCGTGACTCGCACAACGACTCTTCAACATCGTCTAATTCGACATCGCGACGAGCGGCCCACATCGCAAACACAAACGGCAGACCGGTCCACTGAGTCCACTCTTCGCCGAGATCCCAAGTCGCGACAAAACGTTCGCGAGGCGGTTTCATCGCTCGATCGCCAATCAACAGCACGGCGTCGGCCGACGTATCTTCCGTCGCAAATCCGAGCGGCAGCAGCGTCGTCGTCGGTCGCACTCCGAAACGTTCCGCCAACATCACTCGCGCCAGCGTCGCGCTGGTTCGCGAGCCTTCATCCAACGCCAGCGTCCGCACGTTCGCGAACGGCACGCGGCTGAACAGCTTCACGCTCAGCACCGGCCCGCGAGTAGCCACGCACGCATCCGAGACGATCTCATATTCGGCATCGCGAAGCACTTCGATCGACGGGATCAACGCCACATCCAGCTCACCCGCCGACAGGTCATCCGCCAGTCGGCTCGGCACGTCGAGGATCAATTCCGCATCGCTGGCGAGATCGGCGAGATCCTCAATCAACGGTTTCGAGTTGAGATAGCTCACCGCCCCAATGCGGATCGGTCGTTCTCGAGTTGTGAACATGATCAATCTGTCGCTCATTTCGCCCAGGCTCCGTGCGGGGCGGATTATAGGCCGACGCGGCCGACTCGCCAGCAACGGAAGGGAGCCATTGGTTGCGGAAATGACCGCAGAAGATCGCTGGCGATTAACGCGGATCAAGCTCAGCGTGTGCGAAGTAACCCGAAGCGTCAGCGAGGGCGAACGCTTCCTACGACGGTGAGTCGGAAGCGTTTGGGAGTGTTCGCCCTCGCTGACGCTTCGGGTTACTTTTACCTGCGGCTTCGCCGCTTACTTCTTCGCCGCTTTCAAATACTCATCGTTAAGTTTGTCGCAAGACCAGAGCAGGCCGCGTGTGACCAGATCGAGATAGCGCGCGTCGCCGACCGTCTCGCTGTTGTGGCCGAGTGTTGTGCTGAAGACGCGTGTCTTGCCGTACTGATTGATCCACGTCACGACGTAATCATCGACCTTGTTGCCGACATCTTGCTTGCCACGCGCGAGCGGCTTCGCGGTCTCGAACAGCTTGATGTTGTTGTAGAGTTCTTCGTTGATCGTCGTCCAATTCTCCAAGCCTTTGGTGATGGCGTGATCTCGCTCGACGTAAGTGACATCGATCGGCTTCTGCGGCCCGTGACCGCTCGATTGAATGCCGACGAATTTGAACCAGTCGTCCGTGCCGACTCGGTAACAGTGCATCGCGCAGTGCAGATTCACCGCCGCGACACCGTTCTTGTGAGCGTTGAGGATGTTCTCGACATACGGCATCTCCTTCACGTCGGAAGTGCATTCGTCGTGAATCACGACGTCATAGCCCTTCGCCCAATCCGCCTTCTCATAGATGTCGAACTTCGCCTTCGTGGTCTTGTCGTCGGTATGAATCTGGTCGACCACGACATAAGCCCGCGCTTCGATCCCCGCTTTGAGCAAGTCCTTCTGCTTGCCGTAATCGTGACAGCAACCGCCGGTGATCAGCAGCGCCTTCAACGGCTTCGGCCCCTCGGCCTGAGTAAGCCCAACCAGAGCAATCAAAGTGACGCAGCAGAAAGTAACGATCGTTCGCATGGATGAGTTCCTTAGAAGAATGACACAAACCCCACTGAGCTTGTCTCAGTGGCTCGCAGGCTTTTGCACTACTCAGAAAACCCAACGCTCACGGCCAGTAGTGCAGAGGCCCGCGAGCCACCGAG
>JAYUFI010000250.1:0-17030 GCA_043738805.1 Planctomycetaceae bacterium
TGAAAGGCCTCTTTGCTGATCTTCACTAACTCGACGCGCGACGGCACGGCTCCGGTACGTGAATCGGGGACGCGCATGTTCGCGCCGCCGTCCGGATGATCGTAAGCGTAAATCGTCGCCGAACGAGGCACGCCGGTCATGACCCCCATCTCGCCGAAGTAATCGCCGCGTCCGAGATAGCTCAACGTGCGACGCGGCCCGGCCGTCGCGTTGCGACGTGGCATCGTATTGGCAAACGCATGTTCGAGCAGCAGCCGCAAAAACATGCGCGATTCCACATCAGACCACTGCTTCGGATCTTCGTGATAATCGGCAATCGCCAGTGAGATCACTTTGCTATCAACAGCCGCCGCAATGTCAGCGGTGGTCTTGCCGAGCTTCGCGTGCCAGTCGGTGCCGTGAATGAATTCGTTCAAACCGCTGAGCAACGCTTGAACGTCCTCGTCAGCCGGTTGATCTGCGTTCGCCAAGTTGCCCGCTGCCGCTTTTGCCACTGGCGAAAGTGCCGCAATCACTTTGCTCTGAATTTGCGGAGCACGGACATCGGGCGTTGTGATTTCCTTGCCGAGCGCGAGCCATTGTGCCGCCGTGAACTCCGTTGCGCGAGCCAACGTCCAAGCGTTTGCCACGACCTTCACCAGTCCGCTGCGAATGACATAAAAACTGTCGGACGGATCAAACTGCTCAAAGATCAACCCGCCGGTCGGGACTTCGAGCAGATCAATGTTGTCGCGCAGCAGGTCGAACTCTTGATCGGTCAAATCCTCGAAAATCGACAGTCGCCGAATGTGTCCTTCGAGCACCCGCTTCTTGTAGACCGCGTCCATGCGTTTTTTGAATTCGGGATCTTTCTGCAACAGGTCGAGCACATTCCGCATCATCTCCAGCAAGTAGCAGTCTTGATCCGCGACCACC
The DNA here is from genome assembly GCA_043738805.1 of Planctomycetaceae bacterium. Classification (GTDB taxonomy): domain Bacteria; phylum Planctomycetota; class Planctomycetia; order Planctomycetales; family Planctomycetaceae; genus SXKJ01. The sequence goes on from JAYUFI010000250.1 coordinate 916, forward strand.
GTTGCCGATCGGCGGACGCGATTGATGCAGCTCATCTCGCCGAACAAGTCCCCTTCATGCAGCGAGGCCATTTTCGTTTCTGCGCTGACGTCGGCCCCGTCGATCGGAATCCACTTCGGCAGCTTGCGTTTTTTCTTCCCGGTTCCGGTCAGCAACCGAGCGACCTTCTGCCACATCGTCCGCTTCTGACTTTGCCCTTCCAAGTTGACCAGCAAGTGCGCGGAAGCTCGCTGACGCAGTTCGAGGTCGTCTTTGTTCTCTGGTCGTTCCAGCAACTCCGCTTGAGGCCGCAGCCGCTCGATCTCCGCGAGGTATCTCTTCTCTCGCTTTTGCAATGCGGGATTGTCGAGTGCAACAAACTGTTGATGCAGGTCATCTGGTAACGGCTTTCCAGAAGTTCGCGCGGCGAACACTTCGCGAATCGACTGCACTTGCTCTTCACGCAGTTTGACAACATCGCTCGTTGTCAGAATCACGAACGCCGAAGCACCGGCAGCACCCTGCTCGCACAAAATTCGCTGCGGCGGACATTTTCGCAGCAACGTGAGCGCGGGGAGCTTGTTCAACAACGACAGCGTCTTCTTCTGTGCGTCCGATTTGAACAACGAGAGCACCGCGAGATCCTTCGCGGTGAGTAGTTCGTCCTCCTCCTCAGCCGGTGCGACGACCTGCTCAAATTCCGGGGGAAGTTCCATGACGAATTCTGCTCCATCGGGCGACTGCCGTGTCGAATGATCCTCGCGGGCGAAGCAAGTTATGCGGCAGTCGTTGCGTTGTACAGCAAACGCTTTCGAGAAGAGTCGTGCGGTCAAAATTGGTATTCGGACTCAGACACATTCCCCAGGAGCGCTGCGGCTCGATGCAGGACTCCAATGTCTTACCGGTGAATCCAAAACTGTTTAGAACGTCTCGCGTGGGGACAGCCAGCGGTTCTGAACCGCGGACGAGACGCGGACACTTTGGAGTGCGCGTGTGTCAGCACCGCTTTGGATTTGTGGCGCAGCCTTTTGTCAGCGTTTCTTCGCGGCCATTCCGTGTTCACTTCTCGACGTCGCCGATCCAAAGCTTCGCAAAGGAATCCAAAGCGGTGCGGGGCACCCTCTGGGTCCACCGCACTCCAAAGGCTTTGCCGGTGAATGCGAGACTGGTTAGAACGTCTCGCGTGGGGACAGCCAGCGGTTCTGGACTGCGGATGAGACGCGGACCAAGACGCTTTTGAGATGCGTGTCTCACACGGGAGTCAGGTTGGGGATCCAAATGCAATCAGACGCCGACCACGAAATAACACCGCAAAGCGCACCGACTGTGGCGAAGCGAGTTCTTGCTCTGCTGGCAATTGTGGACAAAGCGCACAACCAGAATGCAGGAAATCTTTATGCGTGGGTTGCCGCTCACAAGATATGCAATTTCTTCTCAGCGGACGAAGAGAAGTTCTTTTCTGATGCCGAGCCATCGCAACAGGACATTGTGACTTACAGCTGGCGTGCCGAAGCACTTGTTCCACTGCTTTGGGGACTAGGCATGCTTGAGAAACTTCCTCCGCTCAATTCGGCGATTTCTTGGGACAAGATCAACGGCCTTGATGACATCGTTAGTGATCCAGAGAGATTCGTGCAGACCGCGCAATTACGCGAAAAAGAAGTCCTCGATGAAGCTGAAGCGAACCTATATCAGCAACATTGGCGTGTGCGAGATGCACAGCTCTTTGGAAAACCGATGCCCGAAGAATTGGACCCCGGTATCGTTTTTGAACGCCGATACGGAGCAAGTTGGATGGTTGGCTGGGGCAACGATTGGGACAATGTTCCGACCGACACATGAATTGCTCGTTGTCGTAAATTAAAACGCAGAGTGGCGAGCTTGCTTCACCGAAGCTGCGCCACCCGATCTCTGAGATTCTTAGACTACTCGCAGGAGGCTCACAACAATGAACATTGACCGTCGATCCCATTGCGTCTGCATCGTTTCGTTGACACTGACCCTCTTGGCATCAGCGATCAGCTTCGGTGCGGACGATGCCAAGACCGCCGCCGACAAACCGCTCATCAAGGCGACTCACGTTTACAAGACGGTGGGGGACGTGAAGGTGGAGGCGGATGTGTATCGGCCGGAGGGGGCGGAGGCTCGGCCGGTGGTGGTTTGGATTCATGGGGGAGCGCTCATCGTCGGCAGCCGCTCGCAGGTGCCCAGGCAGATTCTGGAGCTGTGTACTCGCGAGCGATTCGTGTTTGTGTCGCTCGATTATCGGTTGGCTCCGGAAGTGAAGTTGCCGGAGATCGCGACCGACCTGCAGGACGCCTTCGGCTGGCTGCACGAGCAAGGTCCGAAACTGTTCGGAGCCGACACGCGCCGCATCGTCGTGACGGGAGGTTCGGCGGGCGGGTTCCTCACGATGCTGTCGGGAGTTCTTTGTAATCCCAAGCCGACTGCTTTGGTTGCGTACTGGGGTTATGGAGATATCGACGGTGAGTGGACCAGAACAAAATCCACGCATCACGGCGATCCTGTTCCGCGCGATGTAGCGCTCGCTACTGTGAATAAGAACGGAAAGGTGCTCACGAACACCAACGATCCCGCCGAAGCGCAAACTCGCGGCGGCTACTATCGCCACCTGCGACAAACTGGCGGCTGGTCGCTGGGAGTCACCGGCATCGACGCGGAGAAAGAACCCGGCCAGCTCGACCGCTTCTGCCCGGTCAAACAGATCACGCGCGACTACCCGCCGATCCTGATGATCCACGGCACCAAGGACACCGACGTCCCGTATTTCTGCTCGACCGACATGGCTCGCGAACTGACCAAGCACGGCGTGAAGCACGAACTGCTCACCCTCGAAGGAGCCGAACACGGCCTCCGCGACGGCGACCCCAAGAAGGTCGCCGAAGCCAATGCGCGAGCGCTGGAGTTCATCAAAGAACAGATCGCGACGAAGTGAATCACGATTCTAGCCCTGACATTTTAAGGGTTATTCGGCCGCCCCTCGTTCGGCCGCGTCACCCGATCGCCAGGCAAGATTACCTTTGCTGCAAGTCGAACGGTTTTCCGAGCAACTCTTCAAACTTCTTTCGTTGGTCAGCCGTCAATACTTCAATTGACTTCTGATTGCGCTCAGCAAGTAACTCATTGATTTTCGCGACTTGTTCCTTGTTGGCGCTATTAAACGGACCAAGCTCTCTGTTTTTGCGATCCCATGCTGTGTGGATGACACTGAGCTGCCGCTGTTGATCGAGCGTGAGGTCGAGCGATCTTTGAATCATCGTCTGGGACATCGGTGGGTTGAGCGCAAGGCTGCCAGATTGCTGCCAGAGAATTTCTCTTAAACGCTGTCGTTGCTTTTCAGTGAAGGACTCCTGGAGAAACTGGCGAGCCTTCTGCATATCGCGCCTATTTTGCTTGAAAAGCTCTTGAACATTGCGGAGTTTTTCCTCGTCGATTCCCAAATCCTTTGCAAGATCGGGTAATCGCGAAGGACGCATTCTCTCCGCATTTTCGATCAATGAGAGCAGTTGGAGACTTTCAATTCCGGAACTGAAGTCGGCTGCGCCGACGTTGAATTGCGGTGCTGGCTTCAATAGACCGGAATTGAACGGCTTGCCTTTCAATTCTTCGAGCTTCGCACGTTGCTCCTCGGTCAGCACTTCGAGTTGATTTCGGCTTAGCTCTTCGCCCAGTTCGTGGATTTTCATCCTCTCTGCGACAGCGTCGATCGTTCGACTGCGACGTTGAGATTCGACCGCCTCACATTGTCGTGAATATTCGTGTGTGACATCCTCCAATCTTTGCTGTTGATCCTTGGTCAATTCGAGAGGCTCAGACATCAAGTGATCATTCAGCACCAGAGGGCCGAGCATCTGTCGGCTGATCTCCTGCAACCGCTGAAACTGCTCCGTGCTCAAATTCTCTTGGAAGCCCTTCCAGCGTTCTTCGCGGTATCGCTTAAAGCTTTCATGTAACCTTCGATGGACCCTCTCACGCTCCTCCTCCGGAAGTTGCAGAAATGATTGGCGATCTCCAACGGCCTTTTCGCTTTCGGCTCGTTGCTTCGTCTCGATTTGTCGGGCAAGCTCGACGAGCTTTTTGACAGCTTCGTCAGTGATGCCCAATTCCTTTTGCACGCCGGATCGTTGAATCAAATACACCAGACTTCCAAATGGAGCGCTGACAGCATCACCGCCGGTACGCTGTGCAGACACCGACTGAACCATGAACAGACTCATGATCGCTACGCACAAACCGAGGATTCGCACAGGCTGATTCATTGCTCCGACCTCCATTGATCAGGTGACAGGACTCGTGGTGAGATCGCTTCGCAAACATTCTGTGCGTAATCCGTCGTTGAAATCAAACATGCATGGCCCAATGATCGTTCGCCGATGTAGATGCCGCGTAAAGTCTATTGTGTTTACGGCGCTTCCAGTCTCTCAAAGCACAGCGAGCCATTGCTTGTCTGGAATGAGCCGAACGGTGCGTGTCCTGAAGTCGATCTCCAGGCGATGCGGATTGAGCAAGTCGGTTCCCAGAAGACATTCCTTGCCCGGTCCCACCAGGATTTCGATCTCAGCGTCCATTCCGAGCCAACGCGATCGAGCCACGAACGACGGATCAACGAAGATTTGGCCACCGGTCTGTTCTGCCTTACTACCGAGATGTTGTACAGGACGTTGATGGGAAGTATTTTTTCGGTGACGCTGCTTGGAACTACGTTCAAGCTCAGACTGGTGTTGATCTCCTCGGCATTCTTCAAAAGATCGCGAAGGAGAATGCTCGTGACCACTGAAACGACGGTTCGTCTCGGCGATTGCCTGGACCTCCTGCGAGCAATGCCTGCGGCCAGCGTTGACCTGGCATACGTTGATCCGCCCTTCTTCACTCAAAAGGTGCATCAACTTCACACGCGGGACCGCACGCGAGCGTTTTCGTTTGCTGACATTTGGCGCTCGCACGAGGAGTATGCGAACTTTCTGGGGGACCGGATGCAGGAGGTCCATCGAGTCTTATCCGAAACCGGATCGCTGTTCTTTCATTGCGACCGCAGTGCCAACCACATCGTCCGCCTGCTGCTGGACGAGGTGTTCGGATCAGAGAACTTTCGCGCTGAGATCATTTGGCACTACCGTCGCTGGTCGAATTCACGACGTGGGCTACTGCCGGCACATCAAACCATCTTCTACTACAGCAAGTCGGAGAATTTCACGTTTCATGCCGTCATGGGGGAGTATTCGCCGTCTACGAATGTGGATCAGCTTCTGCAACGCCGCACACGCGATGAATTCAATAAGTCGATTTACGATCGCGACGACAAGGGGCATGTCATCCCCAGCGGCCGCAAGGCGGGTGTGCCGATGAGTGACGTCTGGGACATTCCGTTCTTGAACCCCAAGGCCAAGGAGCGGTCTGGGTATCCCACACAGAAGCCGGTTCTGCTTCTGGAACGGATCATTCAGCTCAGCTCGAATGAAGGCGACACCGTGCTTGATCCATTCTGTGGCAGCGGAACAGCTTTGGTTGCCGCAGCACTCTTGAATCGACGCGCGATCGGCATGGACGTTTCCAACGACGCCGTGGAGTTGGCGAAGCAACGACTCGCCAATCCACAACGAACGGATTCCGCGCTGTTGGCAGCGGGACGTGAGACATATCGCAACGCCGACGAAGCGGCTCTGTCTCTTCTGGCTGGTCTCGACTATGTACCGGTGCAGCGCAATTCCGGAATTGACGCCTTACTTCGCCAAGACTTGGAAGGCACTCCGATTCCTATTCGCATTCAACGCCCGCACGAAACGATTGGCGAAGCCGCTCAGAAGTTGTTTCGCGCGTCGGAATCCAAAGGAGCCCGCGTCATGTTTTTGGTCGTCGTTGCGAGAGGGGGCGAATTCAGCTTTGGTGAAGAATTGCCCGAAGGTGTCGTCCCGATCGAATCGCCGGTCGTCGGTATTCGTGACTACCTGATGATGCTCAAAACAAACCGTTCTTTGCCGCTTCTCAATGACGGACAAACATCTCGTCGGCCTCTGCCCGCCAAGAGTGGGCAGCGGTAGTTGGCCAACAACTTTCTTGTGTCTGCAACAAACCGCTTCGCCGTCTCTCAAGGTTCAGCGAGCCATTGCGTGTCCTGAAGTCGATCTCCAGGCGATGCGGATTGAGCAAGTCGGTTTCCAGAAGACATTCCTTGCCCACCAGGATTTCGATCTCAGCGTCCCTTCCGAGCCAACGCGATCGAACCACGAAGGACGACTCGACGAAGATTAGAGCAGCCGCCAGTTCTGCCTCAACGGCCATTGATCGCGCTCAGCACAAGCACCAGCCGTTGCGGGGTTCGCGGCGGATGAATTGGGAGGCTTCGGGCGCGTTGGGGCAGTAGAGGTTGCGAGCGTCCCATTCAATTTTCTTGCCGACTCGGTACGCCACGTTGCCGAGATGATTCGCCTCGGTCAGCCAGCCGGAGTACTCGAAGTTGCATGTGGTCGGTGCTCCGGTCTTGCAAGCGTTGATCCATTCCGCCATTTGGCCGATTGAAGAAGGGATCGACTTTGCGGGACGTTCATAGCCCTCGAAGTCTTTCTCTGGGAGCAACGCATGCTTGCCGTAGTCGGCGAGCAGCATTCCCTTGCTGCCGATGAAGAGGACGCCGGAGTCCCATTGGGGGATGCCGCCGTTCGTCCAAATTTCTGGCTTGTTGACTCCTTGATACCACGTCAGTTTGACGGCAGGCATGTCGTCACGCGGACCATATTCGTAGGTGGCTTGCATGGATGCCGGTGCCAATTCCGGATGTGGAGGCGGGCCAGACGCTTCGATGGTCAACGGGGCTTTCAGCTTGAGTGCCCAGAACGGCAAGTCGTTCCAGTGACTGCCGAGGTCCGACATTGTGCCGCTGCCAAAATCCCACCAGCGATACCACTTTGGTCCCGGAAAATAGATGTTGTTAAACGGTCGTTCCTTCGTGGGACCGAGCCACAAATCCCAATCCAAGCCAGCGGGAACCGGATGCACTTCGGCTGGTCGTTCTTCAACGTGAACGATGTCGCCAAACTTCTTGGCATCGTCGGCACTTTGTCGTCCCCAGGCTCGACTGACCCAAACATGGCACTCGGTGACCGGGCCAATCGCGCCGGCTTGAATGAGTTCCACGACGCGGCGGTAGTTCTCTCCGGCATGAATCTGAATGCCCATTTGCGTGGCGACTCCCGCGTTGGCTGCCGCTTCGCGAATGTGTCGCGCCTCGTAGATGTTGTGAGTCAGCGGCTTCTCGCAGTAGACGTGCTTACCGAGCAGCAGCGCCGGGTACGTCGCGAACGCATGAGTGTGCTCGGCAGTGCTGACGACGACCGCATCAAAGAGGCCGTCGTTTTCCATCAATTTGCGCAGGTCCACAAACTTCTTCGCCTGAGGAAATTTCTCGCCGACTCGATCAAGCGTCGGCTGATAGACGTCGCAGATTGCCGTGATGTTCTCATCGGCCAAGGACGGCAGATGCGCTCCGCCTCGTCCGCCGACTCCGATGCAGGCGACGTTCATTTTGTCATTGAGGTTTCTCGCTCGGAGAATCGCTGGGGCACTAAAAACCGCCGAAGCGGCTGCTGCGGAATGTTGCAAGAACTTTCGACGGGTGAGTCGTGATCGCATCGCTGAGTCCTTTATGGAATGAGTTGATGGTCGTCATCTTCTAAGTCGCCCCGATTGGTTCGTCTAGCGGTGGCCGTACAAGCGAGCTGAGATTATTCAAGCGTCGGGGAGATTTGCTCGCAGGCGGCTTCATCGTTAGCACGACGCGCCAGCGAGTGAACTCGTTTTTGACCACTCGCTGGCGCGTCGTGCTAACGATGGCTCATGAATCATTCAGGCGAGCCGCCCGTGCTACGTTTTCAACTGCTCGCGCTGCGGTAGCTCTTCAGTGACCAGACAAAGACGATACGAGCCAGGATGAGTCCCACAACAGCGGAGGTGAGCGCGATCAGCGGGAAGGTCCAACTGACGAACGGTTTGACCAAGACTTCGGCGGGGACGGTCACGACGAGCAAGATCGGCAGCAAATATGAGAAGCCGAATTGCAGCACTTCGCCGAGTTCCCAACGAGCGGGGTTCACGCCGTTGTAAATGCTGCGCGGGTAGCGAGCGAAGATCGTGATGTAGAACCAGAAGTCGTACAGACCTTGATTGCGACCGAGCCAAATACTGGTGCTCGCAAGGACCATCATCAGGCTGTAAAAAAACGTCACGCCCACGCCGAGATACAGCACGTACAACCCGACTTGCCACGCGGTGACCGGCTGGCCGAGCGTGATCAGCGCGTAAATCAACAATGAGAGAGCGAGCAAAATCTGATTGAACATCGCGAGGTCCATCTTCTCGAACGAGATCAGGAACTGCGTGTCGATCGGCTTGAGCAACGCGAAGTCTAAGTTGCCAGAGCGGATCAGCTCCGCGAAGTTCGCGGCGTTCGGCATGAAGAAGGCTTCGACCAGCGCATTGATCATCATGCCGGTCGCCATGAACGCGAAATACTCCGGCCGCGACCAATCGCCGATGGATTTGACGTTGCCGTAGATGATCTCGAACAACGTCAGTTGAGCCGCAAACCAAAAGATTCGCGTCAGGATCGTGATGACGAAGTTGCCTCGAAACGTCAACTCGCGAATGAGCGCGTTGCGGAAGAACATCGTCCAGACGGTGAGGTAAAAGCTCATGGTGTGTTCGATAGCAGACCACACGGACAAGCGGTAGTCTGGCTCGCGTCTCAGATTGAGGTGCGATGCCTGCCTTACGTTGAACGAAGCAAACTTTGGAAGCCGCCGTCGGCGGAGCGACCGGGAATGAGTTCGTTTGTCATTTCCAGTTTGAGCTTCTGCCGGAAATGTCCAACCGCTTCGACAACAGCCGTGTTTTCTTCGGGCTCGATGCTGCACGTTGAGTACAGAATCCGGCCTCCCGGTTTCAGGCGATCCGCTGCGGCAAGTAAGAGACGAAGCTGAATTCGAGACAGCTCTTCGAGGTCATCCAATTGAATTCGCCAACGAGCATCGGGGCGTTTTCCAAGAACCCCGGTGTTTGAGCACGGGGCATCAATCAGGATCGCATCGAAGGGTCCATCGGGAAGATCCAAGGTTTCGTTCGAGATCACTTTTGTCTCAACGATGGTGATTCCGAGGCGACGGCAGTTTTCATCGACTCGCTTCAGACGCTCTTCGCTGACGTCGGTCGCGACGATGCGTCCTTCGTTGCGCATGAGTTCTGCGAGGTGCGTCGTCTTTGTTCCCGGAGCGGAGCAGAGATCAAGGATCGTCTCTCCGGGTTGAGGTGCGAGCAGTCCGGCGACTCGCTGCGCGGATTCGTCTTGCACGACAAACCAGCCCTCGTTGAATCCCGGCAGGCGATCAATGCGGATCGGGGCGTCTCGGCGAGTTATTGTTGATGGCGGTTTCTCGTTCTCAGGCGAAGCATCGTACTGTTCGAACGGGATTTCTTTTGGATCACTCGGCAGACGCTCGTCCGGCAGATCCATTGTCGCTTCGATCTCTTCGTTCATGAGGAGATTAAGTGAGGCGATCGCTTCAGGCTTCGGTCGTTCGCCGATCGAGTCAGCGTTCGTTGTGCCGAGCCAAATCGAAGAGAGCAACTCGCCGGGTCGCGCTGCGATTCCCGCGTCGGCAAACGCGGTGAGAACCGTGTCACGATCTGTGCGCAGTGTGTTGACTCGCAGGCAGAGTGGCGACGGCGTATTGAACCAAAAACCGAGCCGACAGAGTTCGGGAAAATCAAACCGTGTCGCCCAACGTTCCACCAACCACAACGGAAGACTGAATGCTTTTGCCAAATACGCGAGTGGCTTGTCGGTTGGGTCGGCGAACAACGGCTGCTCCAACAACCGAAAACGACCGTGAGTTGTGGGTATCGAACGTGGAGTCGGCTCCAGAGTTTGCTCCGACGAAATCATCCGAGTGATGCCCCGTAAAACGCCGTTTGTAAACGGCACCCACTCCGGACGCCCCATCCAGCGGGCGAGCTCGACGGTCTCGTCACATGCGGCATGTGGTGGGATGCCGTCGCAAATCGTGAGTTGATAGACGCCGAGCCGGAGCAACATCCACAAAGCGGTTTCGACTTGTGTCCTCGGTCGAGTCACTGACTTTTCGAGAATTGCATCCAGAGTTGCTTTGCGACGCACGACTCCGAAGGTCAACTCTGTGGCAAGTCGTCGTTCAATCGCTGGAAGGTCAGAACGAACGAAGGCTCGTTCCAAGTGATCGGTGACGAATTCGTCTGAATTCACTGCCGCCATCAATGTGGCTAAGGCGACTTGTCGCGAAGTCTTTCCGATCGGCAATTCCAACGGCGGGGGAGGTGCTGAGTTTTGCCAGTCGTCGCGTCCTGAGTCTCGGTCTTGCGGCGGTCGGCGACCGTATTGTCCTGGCCCGCTTCTCGGCGGCCCGCGTCGATTGTCGTCACGACGGTTGTCATCACGTCGAGGGCCTTGCTGTTCATAACGGCCGCCCGATGAGCCGCCGCGAAAAGGCTGCTGGCCGAATCGGCGTCCATCGGAATCACGGCCGCCATCATCGTGTTGCTGTGTCATTACCGTCCGCACAATCGTTCGAGGTCTTCAAAGAACCGAGGGTAAGTTTTCGCCGTACAACTCGGATTCGCGATCCGAATTCCCGGTGCTCGTAAGCCAATCAGCGAGAAGCTCATGGCCATGCGATGATCGTCGTAGGTTTCAATTGTTGTTGGTTGTGGAATGCCCGGATGAATGGTCATTCCGTCTGGCCGTTCGTCAGCATTCAGCCCGAGCCTCTTTAGTTCGGCGACGACGGCGGTGATCCGATCCGTTTCTTTGTGTCGCACATGGGCGATGTTTCGGATCGTTGTTGGTCCGTCGGCAAAGACCGCGACAGCGGCCAGCGTTTGAGCGGTATCGCTGATCGCGTTCATATCAATTTCGATCCCGCGCAACGGACGTCCTCGAACTGTCGTATCGTTGTCGTTGATCGAGACGTCGCAGCCCATTTCGGCGAGTGCGTCCACGAAATGAAGATCGCCCTGCAACGACGATTTGCCGAGACCTATCACCGTGATTTCACCGCCGGTGATGGCCGCTGCGGCAAAAAAATAACTTGCTGCGGAAGCGTCTGGTTCGATGTCGTAGCTGGTCCCGTTGTAGCCCGTTGGTGGGATTCGCAGGCCGCCGTCGCTTGCGCGTGTCGCGGTCGCTCCGAATTGCCGCATGACGCCCAGTGTCATATTGACGTAAGGCTCTGAAACGAGGCCGCCGGAAATGTGCAGATCGACCGCTGATTTCGCACAGGGCGCGGCCATGAGTAACGCGCTGAGGTATTGGCTCGAGATGTTTCCGGCAACTGAAGCGCGGCCACCAGGGAGACCATCGGCGATGACCTCAACGGGCGGGCAACCGCTTTCGGTCGCGCAAGTCACATTCGCACCGAGAGCGTTCAACGCCTGCACGAGGTCAAGAATCGGACGTTGCCTCATGCGCGGGTTGCCGTCCAAGCGAAATCGTCCGGAACCGACCGTGCATGCGGCTGTTAGAAATCGAATGCTCGTGCCGCTGTTCTCTAACCAGAGGTCTGCGTTTTGCGCTGGTATCTGACCAGAGCATCCTCGCAGTTTTACGGAACGGCCCTCCGAGCTGTGCTCGACGACGACACCCAGTCTTTGCCAGCTGTCAAGCATCACTTGCGTGTCCTGGCTGTCGAGAACGTTTGTCAGCGTGGACTCACCTCGAGCCAGAGCGGCAACCACAAGAGCCCGATTCGTAAGGCTTTTCGATCCCGGCGGCTTCACCGTCCCAGTGAGCGGCTGCGTCACCGGCTCAACTAAGTAGCTGTCAGATCCCACGGATCAGGGTTCCTTGTTTGATCAACTGGCGAAATTTATTCAGCAAGGTGAGGATGTTGATGAGAGTAACGTGCAACCCATCAGCCGTCGAACATCGCCACAACCGGTAAAACCATTGAGGATGCGCGTCACAATCGGACTGATTCGTTTCTTACATTCGGACAGCGTGCGGAGCTCGCCTGTCATGATCGTTCAGCCCGACGACGAAGAACTCGCTCACAGAACAACCGGCGCGGTTTCACCAATGTGTCATCCATGACGAGTCCGATTCTGCTTGGGTGACATGTTCAACAGGCATCTTTTGCCTGTCGAGCGAGATTGATCGGGATGCGATCGGCGAGTGCGGACGATGACGACAGCCTGCAGGCTTTCCGTCGCGGTAGAAGATTCGATTGGGAAATATCGGGACGATTTCAAATGGCAGCACGTGTGGCACTACTTCTCGCGTTTACTTCCTTCTTCGCCGTGGCGTGGGAATCCGATCAGAAGGCCGAAGCCAAAGCGATCGCTGCTAAAGCCGGGCGTTCTGATCAGACATTGTTCGCTCAAGAAGCAACTCGAGAGATCGTGATCTCGCAGGTCAGTCGCGGCATCGCGATTTCGTCGGAGTCTGATTTCTCTCAATGCCTCCTGCCGGACGGAATTCGTCCCGGCACATACCGAGTGGTTGATGATCGCGGCTCTGTGGGGTGGACGACAATTTTCCCTGATCGTGATTTGTTAGACGGGCCTGCAAATGCGGATGTCGAGATGAAAAAGGTTGAACTATTCACGAGTCAGTCATCGGCCGGTCGTTGGTACTTCATTCGAGTGGAGGCGGCTCCCGTCATGGCTTCGCCTCGGGAAGAGCATTCAATCCTTCGATGATCGTGGGATACCGTAGCACGACTCCTAGTTCATGACGCATCCGATGATTCACGCAGCGTTTGTTGAGCCGCCGTTGCTCCAATGAATCGGCTGCGAGCTCGACAAAGCGTGGTTGAGGTACGCCGAATTTTTTTGCCAATGCAGAGTAATAGTCGGTTCGTCGAAGTGGTCGGTCGTCGCTGACCATGTAGGTCGTACCCAATTGGCCTCGTTCGCTCACATCGAGTACCGCCTGGGCGGCATCATCAACATGAATCAGGTTCAGCCAAGCGGCTGGATTTCCCGTGAGGGGCTCGTGACGCTTGAGTTGATCAATTCGAGCAAGCAGCCGTCCTGGGCCATAAATCCCCGCCAAGCGCAAGATGATTGCATCGTTGCGTTGGTTGCGATCGAAAAACTGCCAAACGACAGACTCAGCGTCGACGCAAATGTGGCCATTTTCTTCTACCGGCTCGGTCTTTGAGTATTCGTCAACGAGTTCTCCTGAGGATTGGCCGTAAACACTCGTGCTCGAAATGAAAATGAGCCGTCGGCAACGATCTCGAATTTGAGTGAGTACGTTCCTCAGCCCGTCAACGTAAACGGCCCTTTTTGAATACGTCCCGGAGCGGTCGAAACCGATCGAGTGCAAGACTGTTTCTGCAGAGGGAAGCCTGGTAAGCGAATCTGAGTCCATCACGTCGCCGACAATCGGCTGGAAACCATTCGAGAGTAGAAATTTCGCACGCTCCTCCGACCGAGTTAATACCGCAACATGATCTCCACGGGATTTCCATTGGGAGGCAACTCGTAACCCTAAATAGCCACAGCCAATCACCAAGCGTTTTGTCATTATCTGCGATCCTGTGTTTGTTACGAGCTCATCCAGCCTGTTGTCGTGCGGATATTGGTTCCGTAGAGTTCGGAATAAGGCGTCATGCCCGTAGGATAAATTGCCGAAAACACATCGACACGAAATTCGGTAATTGAGAATTGTCTTCTGCAAACGCGAAAGATTGCTCGCTAGACATCGCGAGAATCAGTCGGCACAATAATCGGCCCAACTCGTGCGGGCGTATAGCTCAGTTGGCTAGAGCGCAGCTCTGATAAAGCTGAGGTCCTTGGTTCGAATCCAAGTACGCCCACTGCAATGCATTCCGAATGCGGCCTAGTGGCTGGTTTCGGTTGTTTTTGGAACTCCGAGGGGACGTAGCTCAATTGGGAGAGCGTCGGCTTTGCAAGCCGAAGGTTGCCGGTTCGACCCCGGTCGTCTCCAAATAAAAAGTGCCCGCTCCGAGAGATGGCTTCTGGCTGAATCTCAAAAATACTGGAGCCAGACGATTGACCCTAGAGAGTGATGCCAATACCATCCCTCTCCCCCAAGCGAGCCGCCGAAACGGTGGTTCTTGATGGGTGGCTGAAGTTCTTTGAAAACTCGGTGGTTGTGAAATTTGCAAATCATAATATTTTCGCACCTTTGTGGTGCGGATCGTTCTTGGCTGAGAATCAAAGATAAAAGTGGTCAAGCAATTAAGGGCGTATGGGGGATGTCTTGGTGCCAAGAGGCAATGATGGGCGTGGAAGGCTGCGATAAGCTCGGGGTAGTTGTCAAACAAGCGTTGATCCCGAGATTCCCTATGCGAACGCGGCGAAGTGAAACATCTCAGTAACCGTAGGAAAAGAAAGAAATCTCGACTCCGTTAGTAGCGGCGAGCGAAAGCGGAATAGCCTAAACCAGCGGCTTTGCTGTTGGGGTAGTGGGGCACACTCGCTGTAAAGCAAAAAGTTACCAAACTGCCTGCTAGAAGAAGTGAGAAGGAAAGCTCTGCCATAGAGGGTGATAGCCCCGTATTTGACAGTAGTGCAGTCTTTTTGTGTGTACCCGAGTAAGACCGGTCACGTGAAACCCGGTCTGAATCTGGGAGGCCCATCTCCTAAGGCTAAGTACTCCTTGGCGACCGATAGTGAAAAAGTAGCGTGAGCGAAAGATGAAAAGAACCCCGGGAGGGGAGTGAAATAGAACCTGAAACCATACGCTTACGAACTGTTGGAGCACCTTCCGAAAGGGGTGTGACGGCGTGCCTTTTGCATAATGACCCGGCGAGTTACTGTCAGCAGCTGGTTAAGGCCTTCAGGGCTGGAGCCGTAGGGAAACCGAGTCTGAATAGGGCGATATGTTGTTGGCGGTAGACGCGAAGCCCGACGATCTACCCATGGGCAGGCTGAAGCGCGGGTAAGACTGCGTGAAGGGCCGAACTCACTAGTGTTGAAAAATTAGGGGATGACCTGTGGGGAGGAGTAAAAGTCTAATCAAGTCGGGGGATAGCTCGTTCTCTTCGAAATATCTTTAGGGATAGTCTTGTGGCGATTTGCGGTAGGGGTAGAGAGACTGAATTCGCTTGAGGGCCTACCCGGCTACTCTGCGTGACCAAACTCCGAATACTACCGTAACAGCACGGGAAACAGACGGCGAGGGAGAAGCTTCGTCGTCAAGAGGGAAACAACCCAGATCGCCTGCTAAGGTCCCAAAATTTTGCTAAGTCACTAAGGATGTTAAGGCACTGTGACAGCCGGGATGTTGGCTTAGAAGCAGCCATCATTTAAAAAGTGCGTAATAGCTTACCGGTCGAGTGTTTTAGCACCGATAATGATCGGGAGTAAGCAAAATGCCGAAGCAGCGAATTTCGCGCAAGCGAAGTGGTAGAAGAGCGTTCCATGCCAGATACAAGCTAGACCGTGAGGACTAGTGGCGGGGCATGGAAGTGATCATGCCGGGATGAGTAACGATAAAACAGGTGAGAATCCTGTTCGCCGAAAACCTAAGGTTTCCTGGGGAAGGTAAGTCCGCCCAGGGTTAGCCGGTACCTTAGACCAGGCCGAAAGGCGTAGTCGATGGAGGGCAGGTTAATATTCCTGCGCCAGTGACAAGGCGCAAAGCGGGGACGCTACATGAATGGTAATCGGGCGGTTAGAAGTGCCCGTGCCGCAAGGCCAGCTCGTAAGGGTGTAGTTATTTGAAGTGTAGTCAAGAAAAGCCGTGTAGTTTACTTGTCATTGACCGTACTAAAACTGACACAGGTAGGTGAGGCGAGAAGCCTAAGGCGCTCGGGAGAACGCTGGTTAAGGAACTCTGCAAAATGACCCCGTAACTTCGGGATAAGGGGTACCCATATTTGTTAATAGCATTTGTGGGTCTCAGAAATCGGCTCTAGCGACTGTTTACTAAAAACACAGGTCTCTGCGAACACGTAAGTGGATGTATAGAGACTGACGCCTGCTCGGTGTCGGTAAGTTAAGGAAGAGGGTTAGGCGTAAGCCGAAGCTCGCAACCGAAGCTCCGATAAACGGCGGCCGTAACTATGACGGTCCTAAGGTAGCGAAGTTCCTTGTCGGGTAAGTTCCGACCTGCATGAATG
>JAYUFI010000251.1:0-2417 GCA_043738805.1 Planctomycetaceae bacterium
GCGATGAAGCCGATCCCTGCCGAGATCGAAAACGGCATGTCACGCAGCCACAGCGCGATGATCCCACCGACCCATGCGAACGGCACTCCGGTAAAGACACGAGCCGCATCCACGAAGTTGTGATAGGTCATGTAAAGCAGCATGAAGATCATCACGAGCACGATTGGCACGACGATCATCAAGCGGCGTTCGGCACGGATCAGGTTCTCAAACTGCCCGCCGTACTCGATGCGATATCTTCCTGCGGGGAGTTTCACTTTCTCTGCGATCAACCGCTGCGCGTCGGCCACAAAGCTTCCCAGGTCTCGGCCACGGACGTTGCACGTGATGTTGAGGCAACGCTGGCCCCACTCGCGCCGAATTGTCGACGGGCTTTCGACGACGCCGATGCTCGCCAGACGCGACAACGGCAGCCGTTCGCCGGTCGCGGTACGAAGCTGAATCGCACCGATCGCTTCCGGGCTCGTCCGATATTGTTCCGGCAAACGAATCACCAGCGGAAACCTCAATTGCCCCTGCACGATCTCCGACAGCGGCAAGCTGCCGATTGACTCGACCATCTCCAAAACCTGCTCGGCCTGCACGCCGTACCGAGCCAATTCATCCTGCTTGAGCTTGATCTGTAACACCGGCTGAGCCGCAAGCGATGACGAGAAGACGTCCGCATTGCCCGCGATCTGTCGCAACACAGCAGCGATCTCTTCCCCCTTTTGCTGAAGCACCGGGAACTCATCGCCGAAGAGTTGCACGGCGAATTGCGACCGCGAACCGGAAATCATCTCGTTGATGCGATGCTCAATCGGTTGCAGCAACTCATATTGAATTCCCGGAAACTTGCGGACTTGGCTTTCGATCAGCGAGGTCACTTCGTCTTGTGTTGTCGCCTGTTTCCACTGCGTGCGCGGCTTGAGCGAGATGAAGACATCGGTCAGCTCAACTCCCATTGGATCGGTCGCCACTTCAGCAGTCCCGACACGACTCCAGACGTGCGCGACCTCGTCCGGAAACTTTTCAATCAACAGTTTTTCAATCGCCGTGTTGCCGCGTACCGACTCGGCCAAGTCCGTCCCCGGCAGCCGCACGAGTCCCAACACCAACGCCCCTTCCGACAATCGCGGGACAAACTCCGAGCCGAGATTCGGAGCGATCAAGCCGTAAGTCACCGTCAACACGGCAATCGCAAATGCGATCACCGCTGACTTGTGGTGCATCGAGAACTGCAACACCGGATAATGAATCTTGTGAGCAATCCGCATCAGCAGCGGCTCGCGTTCTTCGATGTGCCGCGGCAACAGCAAACTCGCGAGCACCGGCATCAACGTCAGCGACAGCACCATCGAACCGAACAACGCGAAGATCACCGTCAACGCCATCGGGCGGAACAGTTTTCCTTCGATCCCTTCCAGCGTCAGGATCGGCGTGTAGACCATCATGATGATGAGTTCGCCGAACATCGTCGGCCGTCGCACTTCGATCGCCGCATCCCGAATGATCTCAATGTGGCTGAGGCGTCTCGCCTCAGTTCCGACGCGAGACGCATCGGCCACGTGCGCGAGCCGCCGCACGCAGTTCTCGACCATCACCACCGAACTATCTACCACCATCCCGAAGTCGATCGCGCCGAGACTCAGCAAACTGGCCGAAATCCCGAACTTCAACATGCCGCAGAACGCGAACAACATCGACAGCGGAATCGCCAGCGCTACGATCGCCGCCGCTCGCAGATTTCCCAGAAACAGAAACAACACCGCGACGACAAACAGCCCTCCTTCAAACAGATTCTTGCGAACCGTGTCGATGACGAAGTCGACCAACTCGGTGCGGTCGTAAACCGGCGTGACTGAAACATTCGCGGGCAACGTCTTCTTGATGTCGTCGAGTTTATGCTTCATCGACCACGTCACTTCGTGGCTGTTCTCCCCCATCAGCATGAAGCCCAAGCCGAGCACCACTTCTCCCTGCCCATCAGCCGTGACCGCGCCGCGACGAACCTCGTGACCGATCGTCACGTCCGCAACCTCGCCCACTCGCAACGGCACGCCGTTCACCGCTTTGATGACGATCCCTTTGATCTCGTCGATCGTCGTCGTCCGCGCGACACCGTGAACCAGCAACATCCCCGTCGCCTGACTGATCGATCCGCCGCCAGCGTTCCGATTGTTCGCCTTCACCGCGACGATCACTTCCTCGAACGTCAGCCCGTGCTTGATGAGCCGTTCGGGATCGAGCCGGATTTGAAACTGCTTTTGAAACCCGCCCCACGTATTAATCTCGGCCGTGCCGGGAAACCGTGCGCATCGCCGGCCGAATGATCCAATCATGAATCGTCCGCAGCTCGGTGACGTCGTCCCCTTGCCCCGTCACCACGTAATGAAAGACCTCGCCCAGCCCCGTCGAGACCGGCCCCAACTTCGGTC
>JAYUFI010000252.1:0-2417 GCA_043738805.1 Planctomycetaceae bacterium
GTCAGCTGCGGAAGCAGCTTGCGAGTCAGCAGTTCGAACCATTCGCGTCCGGTCAGCGGCGAGGTCTGCATCGCATCCGCTTGCGATTCCAGTTGCCGAATCGCGAGATGCAATTGGCGAACAAGTTCAGCACACGCGAAGTAGGGCGATGTCATTGAGCGAACTCAGTCACAGATACAGAGCGAAAAGCGTCGTAGGCGACAACGGAGCGAGATTGTGACGCATTCTGTTTACGACGTCACGTTCCCTTGTCGCATCCGCTCGCGAGCCCGATTTAGCGTTGGGCCGATCGAGTTCTCCGGGATGCCCAAGGCCGCGCTGATCTCGCGATATGACTTCCCTTCCAAGTGAAACTGACGGACGACATCCGCTTCGCGAGGCGGCAGTTCCTTCAGCATCCGCGCGACTTCTTCTCGATCTTCCGTCCGTTGCGATTCATTCTGACCCGCATGAGCCGCTTCAATCGAAGCACCATGGACCGGCACGTGCCCCATCGCTTCGGACATCCTGCGCTGCGTGATTTCCTTCACGACGATCCGCCGAGCGATCACCGTCAAGTACGTTGCCAACGAGCTTTTTCCACGAAACTGCCGCAGCGCCGCGTAGTTATTGGACAACAGCGTCACGAAAATTTCGGCACAAAAATCATCAATGTCATCGGGCGAAAGCGGCACGCTGCGCGAGTGAGCGGTGTGGTTGATGACATGCACGAAGAGGCCGATGAACCGGTCCACGAAGTCCTTCCAGGCTCCCGGTTCTTCAGAGAGACAACGTTTCAAAAGATTGCGGTCGATTTCAGTAAGTGCCACGATGGCCTGACCCAAAAGGAGAACGGGTAACGCTAGTCAACCACGACGGTTCTCACTCTAGTCCGGTGCCGAAAACGAGACAAGACGGCATTTGTGACCGCGTAGAACGGTTTTTCAAACCGTTCTATCGTTTGACTGAGTCTGTCGTTTGGCTGCGGAAGAGCCGAACGGTTTGGAAAACCGTTCTACGATGTTTCATCAGATCGAACCGAGCAATCCCGAATCAAACAGCCGCCGGTCCACGAACTGACGTTGTCGCTCGCGACGCGGCGTCAGCAAGCGAGAGTGTGCGATCGTGCAGAGGTACTCGCAGATCGGCCACAAGTCTTCTTCGGTCGTCATCCACTGAATCGAATCAAACCGCGCGAGGTTCACTGGTCGCGAGTAACCTCGCAGCGTCTTTTCTCGGTCGAGGTTGAAGTAGTGCTCGTAATAAGACATGACGAGTTCACGCAACGTACGATAGACCGGCTCACGATAGCGCAGGCCCGCATAGTTCGATTTTCCAATCGCGCCCCAGCGACCGTCTTCTTGAAACACAGTCAGCAGATGATCGTCATCTCGAACCGTGATCAAATCGATGATGAGCGGCGCGTGTCCGTTTGCGCGAAGTGCTGCCGCAGCCAAGAACGCACCTTCGGCGCAATGCCCCACCCGATCCCGTAAAACTCGGCGCGGAGAACGGCAGGTAACCTCTTTGTTGTAGGCGACTTGTTCATCCAGAAAGGTCTGAATTTTCTCGGGGCGATTCAGTGACTTCAGCAGACTCATTTCCTGCGGAGTCAATTCACTTGCCATTGCGCTGCCGTTGCGCGGTACGGCGAGAATGTTGGTCAATCTGAGCGTCTCCCGATGTTGCGGATGCTGACCCAAGCGGCCAGTGTGACTCAATTGCGGTATCAACGAAAGTCGCATCAAACGTAGGCCAGTCACTCCGTGAGTAGAATCTTCGAGTTATCGAGTGACTCGCTTAGTTTCATCGACTCGCCTACTTCCGTTCGCGCGCGTAACGCACGCGACATCCTCGTGCGAGAGTCTCTGTGACCTTCGGCTGCTCACCTTTTTTCGCCGCAGCAATCGCCGCTTCGACAAAGTTTTGTTTGACCATTCTCGGATCAGTGCTGTCATCCATCGCCCCCATGTAGACCAGTTTGCGATCTTGATCGAGCACATAAAACTCCGGCGTGAAGATCGCACCGAAGTCTTTGGCGATCTTCTGCGATTCGTCATAGAGGTAAACGAATGACAGCCCTTTGTCTTTCACGCGAGCTTCCAGCTTCGGCAGTCGATCCGCCTCAATGCGATTCACACAAACGGCGACGACCGCCACTTTTCCTTCCGGCCCCGCATGTTGTTTCGCGAGCAAATTGATTCGCTCTTCGTAGTCCACCGCTGTCGGACAACTCAGGCAAGTGAAAATGAGCACGACAATTTCCTTGTCTTTCAGCTCAGCCAACGAATGCTTCTGGCCGTCAGTCCCCGGCAGATTCTCCCACGAGGGAACCTTGTCGCCGATGCTCAAGACTTCGTTGAACTCGCTGGCGTCAGTGTTCGCCACTAAGAAAACCGACACTGCACACAACACGATGCAAGCCACATTTTGCCGCA
>JAYUFI010000253.1:0-17009 GCA_043738805.1 Planctomycetaceae bacterium
CGCCAGCACCGCCAAGGAGCGTGTCGTTGCCGATGTCACCTTTGATGGTATCGTTGCCAGCGCTCCCCAACAGGCTGTCATTTCCTTGTTGGCCGTTGATGGCATCCGCACCGTTACCACCGTCGATGGTATCGTCACCGAGTCCACCACCGATCGTGTCGTCGCCATCGCCACCCAGGACGGAATCGTTACCGGCATTTCCGATGATCAGATCGTTTCCTGCTCCGCCGGTGATGCTGTCATTGCTCAGTGAGCCGTTGATCGTATCGTTTCCAGAGTCGCCATTGAGTGCTAATCGGACGGCTCCAATCACGGCACCGGTGGCATCTAACAGGTCATTGCCATCGCCGCCGTTGACGTTGAGTTGCATCGCGGAAACACCGTCGATATTGCCCAAGGTGACGGTGTCGTTGCCCGCCAAAGTATTGAGTGTGACGTTCTGAACATTGAGCGTCGCACTGATCGTTCCGAAACCGTTGTTGATGGTCAGCAAGCTGCCCACTTGTCCGACGTTGATGGTGTCAGCTTTGTTAGTCCCGTTGACCACGATCGTATTGAAGCCATCTTGACCATCTGCGGAATCCGCTCCCGAACCATTGCTGTCGAGCACAAAGACGTCGTTGTCATCGCCACCCAACAGCGTGTCATTGCCACCTTGACCATTGAGCGTGTCGTTCCCCGCCTGACCATCGAGGGTATCCTGACCAGAGCCACCCAACAGCGAATCATTCCCGCCGCCACCGAGCAGCGAGTCATCACCCGCTTGACCATTGAGTGTGTCGTCGCCTGCCGCTCCTTGCAGAGTATCGTTACCGTCTCCACCGAGTAGGATATCACCAGCGTCTACGACATTTATAACTCCAGTTCCGGTTGCCCCCACGCCACTGGCTGCGGGCACGAAAGTCGAAAAGTCGTACATATACAACTCGTAACCACCGGTGTCTGCGGCGGCGGCGGCATTTACTTGAACGTAGTACGTCCCGGACGCAGGCAGACGCAGGTCAATCAAATTTGAGTCAGGGTCGGAGGCTCCGCTATCGGTGCCATTGTCATTGAAGGCAGTCCCAGAAAAGAACGGAACGACCGCGCCATTGGCATCGAGAATTCGGATTTGCGAGTCAATCGAATTTGCATAACGTGGCGGAGTTCCGACATCCTGCGAGATCACTTCAAAGTTCAAAAGTTGACCTGCGGTCCCACTAAAACTGTAAAGGTCTTGCTCACCGCCAGCACCAATTGCACCGGTGACCGTCAGTTCGTGAACACGGAAGGTGTCACCAAAGTTTGTGGAGCCACTTTTCAAAGTGTTGGGGACATACAAATCGCGAAGCTGAATTGGCTGCGCGGTAGCGACAGTTCCATGTGCGGTCGCCTGTTCGGGATCAACTTCCCCACCAAAGGCCCACGCCGAAAGCTTCACGGCTTCTCGCTCACCGAAGAACTGACCGCTGATCGCGTCGAATAAGGTTTCGCCGGTGGCACCGGGTGAGCCCATGATGTGGCGCGTGGATTCAGTTGCAGTGCTAGGACCAGGATAGGTTGGTGTGAAGTTGGCCGCGGCAACGCCGGTGCTGATGCCACTGCCGATGGGACCGAAAGAGTCATCGTGTCGCAGTCCCATCAGGTGTCCGTTTTCGTGAGCAATCACCTTGGCGGTGAGTTCCGCGAAGTTGGCACTCGTCGCAGCCGGTTGGCCAGCACCACCCAGAAAACCGTTCAAATCAACGGTGGCACTCGACGTGAGGTTGAGATTGCGAAAATCAATTTCATTGGCCAGCCCACCTGGAGGCGGTTGATTGACAAAGATCGTATTGAATGCCGCTCCGGCGACTGGTTGAGTCGCCGTAAACGTGACCGGGAAGGCGGAATAAATCTCGCCTAAGCGACTGAGGATCGTGGTTCGCTCGGCAGCCGTGTAAACGTGATCTGTTCCAGCCGTTTGAGAATCGAAGTCGATGAAGACGACCTGAGTTGTGGCAGCGGCATCATCATTCGTAATCGTGACTGTGGCTTGACCATCGACCAATGTGCCATTTACTGGAGCCGCAAGATTGACGAAGAATGTTTCGTCGGCTTCGTAGATCTTGTCCCCCAAAATGGGAATGGAAACGATTCCTGTGGTTTGGCCGGCAGGAATTATCACAACCATGTTCACGCTCGTGTAATCGCTACCTGCCTGGGCGACATTGTCCGCCGTTGCCACGAGAACGCTCACGGGCACATTGGTCGCTGCGGACAACGTGATGGTGACGATTGCCGTTTGAGTCCCTGCATTTCCTTCCACAATACTGACGTCGTTTGCCGTGATATTGGGAACGACGACCGCTCCGCCAGATGAACTTTGTACGAGGTCATTGCCCGCGCCTCCGTCGAGCGTATCAGAACCGCTGCCACCAGTGATCGTGTCATCTCCACCTTGACCCTGCACTCGATCGTTACCTGGGCCACCGAGCAACGAGTCTTGGCCAGCTCCACCGAGGATCGTGTCGTTGCCATCACCACCGATGACCGTATCGTTGCCGATGCCGCCGTTAACTGAGTCACCGATGGTGTCCACTGGACTGACCGTGATCGAGACCAATGTCGGATTGCTTCTCGCACCGAGATTGTCAGCGATCGTGTAATAGAACGAGTCATCGCCGCTGTATCCGGGATTCGGAATGTAACGAACTCGTCCATCGGTCAAAGGAAAGGCTGTTCCATGTACTGGTGCTTGGATGATTTGGATCGAAGAGTAATCCAAGCTTCCGTCGAGATCGGAGTCATTACTCACGACATCAACAGCGATGTTTCGATCGGCCAAAGCTCGAGTCGTATCTGCAACTGCGATGGGCTTTTGATTGAGCTGTACTTGATTCGGAGTGCCGGTCGCAAACAGCGTGTGTGTGGTGTAGACCGTGCTGGCCGTGGGCGCGAGGCTGAACGTATTTCGCAGGCCCATTCCGACATCGTAGTCCGTGTCGATCGACTGATCGGCGTTCGTGTCGTTGAAGACTTTCCCGTTGGGTTGCAGACCAGTTTGTAAATTCGAGAGCAGTGCCGCTGATTGGTTAATTTCAAAACGATTGGACTTCGGAATCGTTCCACCCTTTGCTGTGATTCCCACAAAATTCGTTGCTGTGGACGTGCCTCCTTTGTCTGTCTCGACCAAGAATTCGTCACCAGCCGCTGAGACAGTTCGTCCGCCACCGTCTGTGGATGTGCCATCGAATTTCATGTTGCCGTCGAGAACTCGTGACAGTTCAAAGCTCGTGGTCGTGTTGCCCAAGTTGGTGACGCGATAGGTTTGTGTGAGCAGTGAGCCGATTTGCTTGCCGGTCACGAGGTCATAAGACGGTTCCGCCAATTGTGTCAGTTCGAAGTGCAACGATCCGACGTCGAATGAAGAGTTGGCTTCGGTCGCCGTTCCGACAATGGTAGACCGGTTCGTCGCCAAAGTTTCGAGTGTGTTTCGCGCACCGCTCGTTGTGCTCGAACGGAAATAGACGTCCGAAGTTGTCACCGTGTTTCCGAGACCAATGGGAGTCGTCGTTCCAGCGGCGTCGATCGGATTGTATTTCGCTCCGGGATTCGTGGACGTGGCCGAAGTACCGTTGCCGAACGAGCCGGTCCCTGTCACGAGGACTGTCAGGCCACCATCAGCGGTTCCCGTTCCAATCGTGGCGCTCGTGGTGGTCGTGTCGATCCCCAGCGTGCTATCGACGGCATCCGGCAGCGGGGTCGGTGAGAGGACTGATGGGGCCGGTTGAGCGGCGGCAGGGATGGCATCATCGACCGGGGCGTCCAAGGCGCTCTTGATCAAGTCGTTGCCGTTTCCGCCATCAATCTTGTCTTGCCCGGTGACGCCGATTAGCGTGTCGTTGCCGGCGTTGCCGATCAGCGTGTCGTTGCCGGCACCACCTTCGATGTAGTCGCCGAGTTCACCGCCGAGCAGCGAATCGTTGCCGTCGCCACCAATGACTGTATCGACACCACCATCGCCATTGAGCGTGTCATCACCAGCGTTGCCGGTGAGTGAGTCTTGTCCGTTTCCGGCGAAGACGCTGTCGTTACCGTCACCGCCAGAGACCGTATCGTCGCCGTTTCCGGAATCGATCACGTCGTTCCCCGCGTCGCCGGTGATCGAGTCATTGCCATCGCCGCCACGAACGCTGTCGTCACCGAGGCCCGCTGTGATGACGTCTTTGCCATCGCCACCAATCAGCGTGTCGTTGCCGCCTTGACCAATGAGTGTGTCTGCTCCGTTGCCACCGGTCAGGCTGTCGGCCACGTCAGGGCTACCGATGATCAAGTCATTGCCGTTGGCCCCATCGACCGCGATGGATTGCAGATTGGTGAAGACCACGGACGTGACACCATTCAGATCAATCGTGTTCTGATTGTCGCCACCGAGAATCACGATCGACTTCACATCCGACGCCGGTCGCGTACCGAGAACATTGCTGGAGGAATACGCTCCGTTGGCTGAACTGACTTCGATCTGCACATTGCCAGCAGCCGAAGAGCCGACGCGCACGTTGTCATCGCTATCGAGTTGAATGTTCAACTCACCGGTGTCCGGAATGAACAACGCCGAGATCGACAACAACTGCCGACTCTCGACGCTCTCCACGCCCACACAGGGCGTGCTGTTTTTTTTGCGAGACGTGACTCGACGATTCAAACCGCTTAACCATGACGTGAAATTCATTATGACTGCCCTCCCTGGCAGGAACGAAATGTGGGACACGATTCCTTCGTGCCTCCAGCAACCAGATGTCACCGACACGCGCCCTAGCGTGCCCCACGAATTCTCTTCACTCGCACGGCCCCAATGAGCTTGTCTCGTTGGAGTCCGTTTGTCTCAGTTGTTGTTACAGAGCCTTCAAAATGTCTGTGATGTTGGTCGAGAGCACGAAGAGTTCGTGAATCTCTGCGACCGGATCAGCGATCGTGTCGGCACCTTGCTGACCGGCGAGTGTGTCAGTGCCACCTTGACCATCGATCGAATCATTGCCGTCACCGCCGAGGATAGTGTCGTTACCGGCACCACCCAGGATCGTGTCGTTGCCATCGCCGCCGACGATGACATCGTCACCGCCGTTGGCGTTAATTCGGTCATTGCCATCGCCGCCGTTGATGAAGTCGTTGCCCGCTCCCGTGATGATCGTGTCGTCACCGTCGCCGCCGTTGACGGTGTTGTTGCCATCGCCAGTCGTGATGTAGTCGTTGCCGTGATCGCCTCGAATTTTGTCATCACCGGCGTTGCCGTTGATCGTGTCATCATTGCGACCGCCATCGAGCGTGTCGTTGCCGATGCCACCGTTGATCATGTCTTGTCCGACACCGCCGAGGATCGAATCATTGCCAGCCATGCCGTTGAGGTTGTCGTCACCGGCCCCTCCGAACAGGGTGTCGTTACCGACGTCCCCTTTGATGCTGTCGTTGCCAGCACCACCATCGACTTTGTCATCGCCTTGCTGGCCGTTGATCGAGTCAACTCCATCACCGCCGAAGATCGAGTCATCGCCGAGGCCACCACCGATGCTGTCATCACCGCTGCCACCGAGGATCGTGTCGTTGCCAGCGAAGCCGGATTCGAAGTCATCACCAGAGCCACCGTCGATTGTGTCGTTGCCGTTGGAGCCATTGATCGTGTCGTTCCCCGCGTTGCCGCTGAGTGACAACCGCAAGCGTCCGATATTCGCCCCCGTGGCATTCAGCAGGTCATTCCCCGCACCACCACGCACATCAAGATTCAACGCGGCAACACCAGCGATGTTGCTGATCGTGACGGTGTCATTACCTCCCAGTGCATCGACAATTGCCGCTTGAATGTTGGCCGTGGCCAGAATTGTTCCTGCTCCCAGATTGACGGAGATGGCCCCATCGACCGAACCGACAGCGATCGCGTCGGCAGCATTGGTTCCAGTGACTTGGATCGTGTTGAAGCCGTCATTTCCGTCAGCGGAATCTGTTCCGCTTCCGGCAGCATCCAACGTGAAGACATCGTTGCCGTCACCTCCCAAAAGCGAATCGTTTCCACTTTGACCGTTGAGCGTGTCGTTACCCGCTTGGCCATCTAAAGTGTCGTTGCCAGCCCCCCCCAATAGGGAGTCATTGCCACCGCCACCCAACAACGAATCATTGCCAGCTTGGCCGTTAAGCGTGTCGTTGCCGAAGCTGCCCAGCAGCGTGTCATCACCCGCACTCCCAGCCAACAAGTCTCCGGTGTTGTCTGCTCCAATCACGGTGATTGCCACCGTTGTTGGACTGGTAAATGTTCCTCGATTGTCTGCAACGATGTAGGTGAAGGTGTCCGTTCCATTGAATCCAAGGTTTGGCGTGTATGTGACCAAACCGTTACCAAGGCTGACCGCTGTGCCGTTTGTCGGCTGACTCGCGATCTGCACCGTTGAGTAGTTGATGACGCCATCGGGATCGCTATCGTTCGAGACGACATCAACGGTGACTGGCCCACCGGCAGGTGAAGTTCCCGTGTCTGGTGTTGCCACTGGCGGCAAGTTTGGTGGGAGCACTGCTGCGGGCACGCCGGAGCCAAAGATCGTATGTGTTGTGTAGATTGCAGAACCGCCCGCAGCGATGCTGTAGAGATTACGGAGTCCCAGAGTGACGTCGTAGTCTGTACCGGCATCAATGGAGCCATCCAAGTTAGCGTCGTTTGTAATTCGGTCACGCAACGCAGTCCCGGCTTGGATGTTTGTTTGCAAAAGCGGGTATTGGTCGATGTCATAGCGGCCCGCCGCCGGAACAGTACCGCCTTTGCTGGTGATACCGACGAATGTGGTGGACGCTGATGTTCCGCCCGCATCTGTTTCAAAGAGGATTTCATCACCGGCATTCGTCACCAGCCGCCCGCCACCATCGACCAGAGTGCCATCAAACCGCAAATCGCCGTCGTAGTAACGGAGCATTTCAAAGTCGGCATTCGCAGCGCCGGTGTTCGTAATCCGGTAAGTCTGAATCAGCAGAGATCCAGAGATATTGCCAGTGAGGTCGGTCGTCGTCTGCACGGCTTGCGTCAACGCGAATTGCAGAGTGCCAATCGTGAACGTCGAGTTTGCTTCGGTTGTGCCGTTCAAACGAATGTTAGAAGTGTTCGTGGCAGCGGTGCTCAACGCTTGTCGCACACCGGTCCCGCCGTTGACTCCTTGGCGAATATAGACGGTCGAGTCGAAGCTTGCACTGGCCGGCAAAATGGCTCCGATCGGATCGTAAATGCTGTTGTTCAAATTCGCGAAACCGAAGTGACCGGTCGCATTCGTGTCTTGGATCAAGCTGCCATCACCCGAACCGATTTGCAAAGTCGCATTTTGACTTGTCGTCACAGTTCCTAAACCACTGTCGGTCGCATCGGGAAAGACTCCGCCGGCGAGCGTTGGTGTGGCAGGCTGCGTTGGTGGGACAATCGGGGGCGCAACTGGGGCTTGAGCACTGGTGAAGAAGCTTTGCACGAGGTCTTGGCCATCACCACCGATCAGCGTGTCGGTTCCTCGGCCACCGATAATCACGTCGTTCCCCGCTTGGCCGTTGATGGAATCATTCCCTGTTTGCAGGCTCGTCTCATCGGGACCGTCACCGAACAGGCTATCGTCATCCGCTCCACCGAGAATCGTGTCGTTGCCGTTGTTGCCGAGCATTGTGTCGGCACCCATCCCACCGTTGAGGATATCGTTGCCGTCGTCTCCTTGAACGCTGTCGTTGCCGACCGCACCGATCAGATTGTCGTCTCCCAAGCCACCGCTGATGGTGTCGTTGCCGGCTTGACCGTTGACCGTATCGTTGCCAGCGCCACCAAGCAGGCTGTCGTTGAGTTCTCCGCCGAGGATCGAGTCATCGCCGGTGCCGCCATCGACTGTGTCGGTACCGCCATCGCCGTTGAGCGAATCGTTGCCGGCGTCGCCAGTGATTGAATCCTGACCATTGCCTGCATAGACGAGGTCGTTGCCATCGCCACCAGACACCGTGTCATCGCCATTGCCAGTGTCGATCGCATCATTCCCCGCGTCGCCGGTGATCGAATCGCGACCGTCACCGCCACGGATGCTGTCATCACCTGGGCCAGCGATAACGACATCATCGCCATCTCCGGCGGTGAGTGTGTCATTGCCGCCTTGGCCATTGATTGTGTCGTTGCCGTTACCACCGATGATGTTGTCGGCCAAGTCCGGGCTACCGATGATCGAGTCGTTGCCGTTCGCCGCATCGACAGAGATCGTTGGATTGCCCGTGAAATCGACCGAGCTAACACCACTCAGGTCGATTGAGTTCGCGTCATCGCCACCCAGAATGTCGATCGCCAACACGCTCGTGACCGGCACCGAACCGATGCTGTTATTCACGACGAATGGTCCGCCGGCAGTAGCCACTTCGACTTGAACGTTGCCCGACACTGCGGTGAGACGCAGGTCATCGTTGCTATCCAACTGAATGCTCAGTTCACCGGAAGCCGGGATGAACAACGCCGAGACTGACAACAACTGCCGACTCTCAACAGTCTCAGCGCTGGCAACGTTGCTCTTCGGAGCCAAGCGTTTCCGAGACGTTTTCTGACGATTCAAACCACTCAACCAAGACGTGAAATTCATAATCGCCCTCCCTGGCATGTTTGAAATTGTGGGGCACGAGTCTTTCGTGCCTTCCCTAACGAGACGTCACCAGCACGCTCCATTGCGTGCCCCACTTGTCTTAAATCGCCTTCAAAACCTTCAGGATGCTGGCGGAGAGCACAAACGATTCGTGAATCTCCGCTGTTGGACCAGTGATGACATCGGACCCTTGATTGCCACCGACGGTGTCTGTGCCTCCTTGGCCATTGATCACGTCGTTGCCATCGCCTCCCAGAATGATGTCATCGCCACCACCACCCAAAATTGTGTCGTCCCCATCGCCGCCGAAGATCGTGTCGTTGCCGTTACCGCTCGTGATGCGATCGTTGCCATCACCGCCACCAATCGCATCGCTGCCGTCGGATGTCACGATCGTGTCATCGCCATCGCCACCATTGACGGTGTCCCGTCCCGTTCCGGCGTTGATGAGGTCGTTGCCGTGATCACCACGAATTTTGTCATCACCCGCGTTGCCGCTGATCGTGTCATCGTTCCGGCCACCGTCGAGCGTGTCGTTACCGATGCCCCCGACAAGTGCATCCATGCCGACTCCACCCTCAAGTGAATCATCGCCAGCCAGGCCGTTGAGGCTGTCGTCACCGACTTCACCTTTCAGCGTGTCATTCCCGTCGGCACCCAGCAGCGTGTCGTTGCCGTTGCCTCCCGTGACACTGTCGTTCCCTTGCTGACCGTTGATCGAATCTGCTCCATCACCGCCATCAATCGAGTCGTTGCCCAATCCGCCGCCGATCACGTCATTGCCGAATCCACCGAAAATGGTGTCATCGCCAGCGAGTCCGGTGATTAGATCGTTACCGAGTCCACCAATGATGGTGTCACCGCCATTCGAGCCGTTGATCGTGTCGTTGCCCGCGCCACCATTGAGGGTCAGACGAACGGAGCCAATGTTCGCTCCGGTGGCATCGAGTAGATCATTTCCGTCGCCACCCTGAGCGTTGACGATCACGAACCCAACACTCGCCAAGCTACTGACCGTGACCGTGTCGTTCCCGCCACGAGCGTCGATCGCCACCGTTTGAATGTTGGCCGTGGCTGCAATTGTTCCCACGCCGTTGTTCACGCTCAGCACGCTGCCAATGGAACTGACCGCAATCGTGTCGACCAGGTTTGTCCCGTTGACTTGAATCATGTTGAGGCCAAGGCCGCCGTCAGCCGAATCGCTGCCGCCACCCGCTCCGTCCAACACGAACGTGTCGTCATCGTCGCCACCTAACAAGACATCGTTTCCACTTTGTCCGTTGAGCGTGTCGTTGCCCGCTTCCCCATTCATCGTGTCGTTGCCAGCGCCACCTAGCGCGGAATCATTGCCAGCACCACCGAACACGACATCGTTGCCACCTTGTCCATTGAGTGTGTCGTTACCGGCCGCTCCGAAGAGCGTGTCATTCCCGTCTCCTCCGACCAACGTGTCTCCGACAGTGTCGAGAATCGGATTTCCGCGACCACCACCGGATGCCGCGAAGGCAAAGGAAGCGACTTGAGTCGCCCACGTTCCATCGGCGAGGGCATATTCGCTGGTAAACCAAAACGTGTTGTCATCGCTGGGATCAACTGTCAGCGATGAGTAATTGCCCCAACGATCAGAATTCTGTTGTGATCCGGTACCGTTGATGATTGTGAACTCACCTTGCGGCATCGTCCCCAGCGGATCGGTCGCGAGTCGTCCGATGTAACGCAGGCTGGGGAACGTCGTCGTCCCCGAAACGCTGTAACCAATCGCAATGTCTCCCGCACCATTGATGTCGATGGAAGGCATCCACCGGCTCACGAGATTGTCGGGATTAACTAAGCCCTCTTGATACAAGGACCAAACACCACCACCAGTTCGACGCAATTCAAACCAACGGACGCCCGCGTGATCGGTGTTGTTTGTGTCGGTCACGAATGTGCCCACCAACGACTCGTGAGTTCCGAAGTTTCGATAATGAGTGCGGCTCATCAACACTTCAGAAATCGGGTCTAGTCGTGTTCCGTTCGGTTGTTGAATCGATCCGAACCCTTGGAACAACGGCGACCGTGTGAACACCGAATTGAAATCGGCAACAGGCAGCGTCGCCGCTTGAGTGAACGCGGAGTTCGCAGGCGTGTTGAAATCGACAGTGAATTGCCACAGTTGCAACGAATCGTTCGCAGGATTGCTCGTGCCAGGATTATTCAGTTCGTCATCGTTCTGCCGCAGGAAGTACGCCGGAGTTCCGGTCGTCGGAGCGGCTGCTCCTTCCAAATCCGCCGGTGAGAAGTCTTGGAATCCGATTCCCGCCAAAGCTGGACCCGTGAAACGTTGCATCGGCCGCGCCACAGCTCCCGTCAGCATGTTCGTGCGATCGAGCGCATAGGCCGCAGGACTCGATTCATTGGTCGAGATGTAATATGCATCCGGCCAAACCGAAATCTTCGGATAGTCCGGGAACTGCGCCGTCGCGAAGAAGTAATTGTTCCACAAGCCGTTGGTCGGATCAGGAGTCTGCGAGACGTAGACGGCGAATCCGTTGGCGCTCCCAGAGAATTCCATCAGCACCCATCGGTCAGCCAATTGGTCATACACAACCATACCGTCACCGAGGCCGTTGACTGCCGGACCACTCGTTGCCAACGAGGCCATTGGGAACGTCGTCAGCGTCACACCAGTCTTATCAGAAACGCGGACCAACGCGCCTGCCGGTCCATTGATGACCTGCACGTAATGATTTGGTCCTGCTTCACCGTCTGTGTCAGGCGGATGCACTCCCGTGTAAGCCTGCCCTGGCACGTTCACGATCGGCGTGTCGAACCCAACGTTTGGCCCCACGACATGAGTGGCTACCGAATGGGTGTCTGTTGAATGAACTGCCGCTGGCGACACGAGCGCCGATTCCGGCAACACGTGTTTGATCGGATGAGTCATCGTCATCGACGCGGCTCGCTGTACCCCGGAAGAATTATTGCTGGCAACCACCGCACCGAGGTACGGGTCTGCTTGCGACAGATCGACTTGATAACCCAAGTCCGCAAACTGCGCGATCGTGACGCGGCTGATCGGCGTTGCGACGCCAGGTGCTTCGGCGTATGGCGTCATTAACTCCGTGTCGAAGACCGACTCACGCCAGAGCGAGTCATCGCTTCCTGGTCCAGCATTCCCCTCAACTGGCACACTCGTCGCCGTCGTCCCGAAGAGGGCGTCGTACTCTTGAGTCGCCAGCGGACCAGTAAATCGCGGATCAGTTCCCCCCAAAGCCACGGAATTGATCAGCAGATTCTTGTCAGTCCAAATCGTGCCAAAGCCCAAGACGTGCCCCATCTCGTGCAGGATGACCGATTCCAATTGACCATTTGCTTCCAGTGACGCGAGATCGGCCGTGTCAAACTGCATGATTCCATGAGCTGGCAGGAAGGATCCGGGACGCAAATAGTCAGGAGCGGCTTGCCCCAGAGTGCCGTTGACTCCGTCAATCGGAACACCGCTGGCGTCAATCCGCACGTCGTCAATCAGGCCAAATCCCGGAACGTTGATGTCCGGCAGATCGCCCGTGATGATTTGCTCCCAACGTTGTGCCGCCGACGCAAACGCCGCTTGCTCCGATGCGGTCAATCCACCACCGAACTCGACATCAATGTTGAACTGACTCGCTGCGCTCGCCGCATCATCATTCGTAATCGTTGCCGTGCTGGCCGTCTGCCCCAGCACCGCGTTCACGGGATTGCTCAACGTGACGCGGAAAGTCTCATCGGCTTCTTGAATCGTGTCACCGATGATCGGGACAACGATCATTTGCGACGTCACTCCGGGAGCGAACGTCAGTTGCCCGGTTGTCGCTAGAAAATCGGAACCGGCAATCGCAGTCCCGTTCTGGGTCACGTAATTCACAGTGACTGGCACTTGAGACGCATACGTGAGGCTCACCGTGAAGACCGCGTCAGTTGTGCCACTGTCTCCCTCTGCAACCGTGAGCGCACTCACAATGGAAACGGCTCGTTGATCGCTCGCGACGAAATCGTTTCCGGCACCACCTTGAAGATTGTCCGCACCACCTCCACCAACCAGCGTGTCGTTTCCAGTTTGACCAAGCAGAGTATCGTTGCCAGCTCCCCCTTCCAGAGAGTCCCGGCCTGCCGCACCAAGCAGCGAGTCATTGTCATCCCCACCAATCAGGTGATCATTCCCCGCTTCGCCATTGAGCGTGTCGTTCCCCGCATTGCCGTTGAGCAGATCGTTTCCGATTCCACCTTTCAACGAGTCGTTGCCATCTTCGCCGCTGACAGTGTCGTTGCCCGCTTGTCCATTGATCGTGTCGTCACCCGCCCCACCGAGCAAACTGTCTGCGAACTCACCGCCGAGAATGGAATCGTTGTCATCGTCGCCGCTGATTGTGTCTTGTCCACCATCACCGTTGAGAGTGTCGTTCCCCGCGTCACCATGCAGCGAGTCCTCGCCATTTCCCGCAAACACACTGTCGTCGCCAGCGCCGCCGGAAACTGTGTCGTTGCCATCACCAGAATCGATGAGGTCATTTCCGGCATCTCCGGTGATCGAATCTTGTCCGTCACCGCCAATGATGCTGTCGTTGCCGTCACCCCCAACGATCATGTCGTCCCCGTCATTCCCGAGGATTGTGTCATCACCACCTTGCCCAGAAATCGTGTCCTCGCCGTGACCACCATCCAAGCTGTCGGCCAGGTCCGGGCTGCCGATAATCGTGTCGTTGCCGTTTTCACCATCGACAGAAATCGAACTAAGCGAAGGGAATCCCGCTGCGGTCACGCCGTTCAAGTCGATTGTGTTCGCATCTTGCCCACCAACAACCACAATGGACTGCACTGCGGAAGCTGCGGTCGGTGCCAAGCTATTGACCGTCGTGTAACTGACCCCGTCAGCCGATTGCTCGACCAGCACTTTGCCGGCCGACGCCGTGACTCTCACGTTGTCATTGTGGTCCAACTCCAAATCCAATTCGCCGGACGAAGCAATGAACAACGCGGTGACAGAAAGCAGTTGCCGTTCTTCCAACGACTCCATCGGAGCGATCACGGCCACACGGCGTCGAGCCGTTGAGGATTTCATCGACGTCCAAAAACCGCTCAGCCAGGAAATTCGTTTCATGTTGGCCCCCTGCGAGAACTGTCAAACTCGTCTGATTGCTCTGCTCGAAGCGGTCCCGCAAAGTATTCCGGTTCAGTTGACTTTGCGGATTATGCTGAGTTCGCAGGTTGGTCATCGGTCGTTACAACCGGCATAAGCGATAAATTCAGGCGCAATCGGCAATCACGACCCAATTACTCAACTCAACCTAGTTGCTCTAGTAGTTGTTATTTTCCCGGCATCAACACCGCATGAAGATCGAGCCTCTTTGTGTTTGAGCGGCTGACGGGATCCCTTTTGAGTGCGGACTCACATTGCCGGAAGTCCTTGAAAAAAAGATGGTTCCGACTTTTTCGAGGCGTCTTTACTGATCCACGGAACGGACGAAAATGTCGATGAGCCGGGTGTTTTTTACTTTGAGTGGCTATCCCTGAGTCGTTTAACCGCACGCCGTAGGCACGCGCGTTCCCAAACGCGCTTGCGGCATACGGTTAAACGATCGTCCGAAACCTCTCATTCAGGATCGTGCGAGGTATGGGAGCCTGTGCGGCACAAATGGCCGGAAACGGTCGAGCGGCTCTCCGAGTCATCACGTGCGGGCCAGATCTGGCACTGGCCGCGATGATTGATTCCCGCTTCGAGGAGATTCGGTGACAGCGTGTGTTCTTAAAGCCTGAAGCGCCAGCGAAAGAATGTTGCGACAAGTCCTTCACGGGTGTTTCAGGCTTCAATGAGGTGGTGAGTAATCTCGGCTAAGAACTTGTCCAAGGACAACTCCGTGTTTTCGTTGCCCGGTTTTCCAAACCGGGTGTTTCACTTCGACGGGTTTGGAAAACCGGGCAACAATGCTGTTCTTGGACGAGATCTCAGTCATCGCCGCCGTGCGGTTTGGCATTCGAGTCCATCGCGGACTGCATTCAGGACATCGAATTCTTGTGCGACACGCTCCGCGTTCGAGCGTCGCTGATGTTTCCGTTCACTGAAGTCAGGCGACTTCCTCAAAAATGAAGTGCCGATCAGTGGCCTGATCTGCTACAACTCCGCCCGTTCATTCTGCCTCATTCGTCAGGGATCGACGACTGCGATGTTGACCGTTCGCCGCAAGCTGATGATTGGAGTTTGGCTGGTTCTGGCGATGGTCGGGACGTTGGCAGCCAGTAGCTTGTGGGCCATTCTTTCTTACCGGGAAGTTGTCAACGACTTGGACCGGAATCTCAGGTTGGTTCCGCAGCGACATGCGTTGATCGAATCGCTTGCCGATTTGCATGAGCCGCTGCTGCCGCTGCCAGACAAGTTCAATGGACGACTCGCGCGCCAGCAAATGTTCGAAGACCGATTGCACGCCGCTGAAGCACAACTTGCTGACGAGTTGGTCAAACTCCGGAACTTGTCAGCGGCGGAGTACCCTTCGACTTTCGAGATTGCTCAGACTCGTTTATGGGAAATCGACAACGGCTTGCAAGAACTGCGTGAGTTGCTTCCCGATCTCGGTGACTCGAAAAAGGCTGATGAAACGGTCGCGCGGTTGATGATCAAAGTCGCCGTCTTGTCGGACATCGCGATGGGGATGCCGGAGTTTGGAACTGGCCTGACAGGATTGTTGCGATCCGCTCGCGAAACTTACTGGGCCAGTTTTTTGTGGGTGACGATTTCTACGGCGCTCGTCGTGTTGTTGCTAGGCGGTGTTGTTGTCGGAGGCTATCGCTGGATTTTTAAGCCGTGGGCCAAATTGATCGAAGGGACTTCGCGAGTTGCTCAAGGAAAGTTCGAGTATCGTTTGCGGCTCAACACGAATGATGAGTTCGCCGAATTGGCCGATTCGTTCAATCGCATGACAGCGCGGTTTGTTGAAATTCGCGACGACCTCGATCGGCAAGTTCACGAACGAACCGAACAAATCCTGCGGCAAGAGCGGCTTGCCGGACTCGGCTTTCTTGCGGCAGGAATCGCTCACGAAATCAACAATCCGTTGACGGCAATCCGTTGGACCAGTGAATCGCTGCTCGCGCGAATCGAAACGCTCTGCAAAGCGGCGGCTCCGCAGGATCGGGCGTTGGCGGACAACTACCTCAAGATGATTCAGTCGGAAGCGGCCCGCTGCCAACAGATCACCGCGAAGTTGTTGGACTTCGCTCGCAGTGAAGGAGGACAACGGTCACGCAACGATTTGACATTGATCATTCAAGAGGTCATCAAGCTTGTTCGTGCGATGAGCAAGTACCATCAATGTTCGATCGTGTTTGAGCGAACGGCTCCGTGCATTCTGGAAGTGGACGGCAATGAGATGAAGCAAGTGGTTCTCAACCTTGTGGCCAATGCGCTCGATGCGATGGCGACTCCTGCCATCGCTGACCGTCGAGTTCGTCTGGCGGCACCACAATCGGTCGATCTGAAAAAGCCCGCAGATCGAATTCCTGAATCATCAGATCAAATTGCTTCAGGCCGACTCGATATCCGCTTGCAAGAATTTACGGACCATATCGAAGTCGAATTTCAAGATACCGGCTGTGGGATGACTCCCGAAGTGTTGCGAAACATCTTCGTGCCGTTCTACACCACGAAACCGAGCGGCCAAGGGACAGGCTTAGGGCTCCCCATTAGCCATCGCATCGTTGCCGACCATGACGGGCGACTCGCCGCTTCGAGTGACGGCCTCGGTCGCGGCAGCACCTTTCGCTTGAGCTTGCCACGTTCCGCGCAAATTCAAGAGGCCGCTGCTTAGAGCGAA
This sequence comes from Planctomycetaceae bacterium, assembly GCA_043738805.1. Lineage (GTDB taxonomy): Bacteria > Planctomycetota > Planctomycetia > Planctomycetales > Planctomycetaceae > SXKJ01. The sequence continues at coordinate 16,415 of JAYUFI010000253.1, forward strand.
AGACGGATCAGGTATCGCAGCGCACATATTTAACCCAAACGCGACGCAATCAGTTGTTCCAACTTGACGATGTCTGCCGAGAACTTGCGAATCCCTTCCGCCGTCTTCTCCGTCGCCATCGCATCTTCGTTGAGTTGAAACCGGAACGCCTTCTCATCGAAGGAAACTCGATCGAGAGGTAACGCCTTTGCGACGGACGCATCGAGTTTTTGCGTGACTTCATCAGTCGCTGCCGCCAGTTCACCCAGCAACGCCGGGCTGATCGTCAACAAATCACAGCCCGCGAGTTCGGTGATCTCTCCTTTGTTCCGGAAGCTCGCACCCATGACTTCGGTGTGGTAATCAAACTTCTTGTAGTAGTTGAAAATCTCTGTGACTGAAATCACGCCGGGGTCTTCGGTCGGCAGGTAGTCTCGTTTCATCGCCGCTTTGTACCAGTCGAGAATTCGGCCCACGAACGGCGAGATCAATTGCACGCCCGCTTCAGCGCAAGTCACCGCTTGCACAAATGAAAACAGCAGCGTCAGGTTGCAGCGAATCCCTTCGCGTTCGAGTAACTCTGCCGCGTGAATCCCTTCCCAAGTGCTCGCAATCT
>JAYUFI010000254.1:0-6368 GCA_043738805.1 Planctomycetaceae bacterium
CGACTCTCGAAGCAGCCTGTGCGGCGGTCGCTGACGGCAGCGCGATCGAACTCCGCTACAACGGGCACCGCACAGAGAAGCCGTTTCGACTCAGCAAAAAGTATCTGACGATTCGCGCAGCAAAAGGATTTCGTCCGATCATCGACTTCAATCCGAGCAACGCCACATCGGACGCGCATCTGCGTTTGATCAGCGTCAGTAGCGGCCCAGTGTTGATCAACAACGTCGCGTTTGAGATCAACGTTCCGCCATTTCTGGCGATCGAACGCATCAGTCTCTTCAGCGTCGATCGCTCTGAGGAATTGAAATTACACGGCGTCGGAATGACGTTGAACAATCCGGGACAGCGCCCCGCTGCGGTGTTTGACTTGTCGATTGAGCCGGGACAAATGCTGGCCGACATGAAAATGAACTCGACCGGCATGGCTCGCGATCCGCTGAAGATCGAGTTATTTGAATGCCTCGTGCGCGGCAACGGAGATTTATTTCAAGTCCGTCACACGAAGCCCGGTCGGCTCACTTTGCGAGACACTGCGATTGCGTTGGACGGAACTTTGTTGCGAGTTGAAGGACATTCCGAAAAGCCCGCTGAGCAGACTCGTCTTGAGTTGGGGCTTGATCATGTCACCGCCGTGTTAGGTCAAAGCCTGATTCGCCTCGACAGCGGCGACCTGCCGCGCGAACTCCCGCCAGTAAAAGTGAATGCTCACAACAACGTGCTGACAACTTTCGGCAGCAGCGGGTTGATTGCGACGTCGGGCAACACCAGTTACGCCGATTTCCGAAAAATGTTTTCCTGGTCAGGCGAAAAGAATTTCTATGACCGCTGTAAAATCTTTTGGTCCTTTGCCTCCGGCAGTGAATCGTTGGGCTTCGACGAATGGAAATCCAACGGGGCGAACAGCGACGTCGGAGCATCTAACGAAAAACTCGTGTGGGTGACGGGACGCACCGATCTGTCGCAAGCGACTCCCGAAAGTTTCACGCTCGATCGCCAAAGCGATGAACCCAACGCCGCCGTCGGAGCTGCCACCGACGGCAACGACGCCGGGGCCGACGCCTCAAAACTGCCGCGTCTGCCTGGGCCAGAATCACGCAGCGAGTGAGCCGAGTGAAATCATCATTTTCCGATACCATGCCAGCACGACGCGCAAGCGAGTGGTTCGAGCCGTACCACTCACTTGCGCGTCGTGCTTACGTATCGGCAACCCGCAGCGTTATGGTTTCTCCGCCGACTTCAACAGCGGTGCGACGTCGCGTGTTATCGTCAGCTTCTTTGCGGAATGTTCCGGTCGCATCAGAACCAGATGCACCTCGAACAGCTCAAAGGTCTCGAACGCGATGTTCTTCTTTGCCAACTCAACCAGTTGAGCAATGACCGCTTCGACTTGAGGCTTCTCGTCAGGCGATTCTGGATCGAACGCCACTCGCATTGTGACACGTAACGTCTTAGGCGTGTTCTTGTGCATGCGGCGTTGCCCGCCTTCGACGTGCGGGTACGACTTCGGGATTGTCCGAAAGATCGCTCGTTGTAACGGCAAGAACGGCCCCGTGTGCAACGACCAATAAACCCACAACGCACACGACATCAAGAACGCGAACACGAACAAACCGATGATCACTTTCGCGCCGGAGATTTCGAGCGGCGTATCGGGCGCGGCAACGTGGGTTTCAATGGGGCGTTCGACAACGGGTTCCGACATCACAAGGTTTCTCTTTATGAGCAGGAAGGATTTGATCGAGGCTCGGTTCTGGACGAGGCGAGCGACCTGACCAGGCCACTCGGCCCGCGCGATCAATCACGAACACGCCGGTTTGCGGATGTTGCTCGTCTTCGTCGTAACAGCCCCACTGACGATGGATCAAGAACTCAGGATCAGACAATAACGGGAACGGAAACTTTCCGCTTCGTGCTACCGCTTGGCGATTGTGTTGCGGGAGCGCGACGCTGATCGCGACGACCTGTATTCCGCGCTGCTTGAGTTCGGCAAATCGCTCGCGAACTCGTTGCAACTGCGGATCGTGATCGGCACCAAGTTCACCGTCAAAGAAGACGAGCAGAATTTCGTGCCTCCCGATGTACCGTTCAAGTTTGAAGAGCTTGTTGTCTAAATCGAGCGCCACGAATGAGGGCGCTGATCGAACCTCGCTTTGGAACACATCCTGTTGCGATTGCGGTGACCGAGTCAGTTTGAACGTGACTAAGCCGCCAATGATTACCGCAGCGATCGGAAGAACCAAAATTCGTGGGCGGAACGGCATCTTTGATCAAAACTCTTCAGAAAATAATGTCAGCAGCCGTCCAAAAACGGAGAGAGAGTTCTACCCACGGAACACATGAAAAAACACGGAAGAAACACAGGCAAATGCAGTGACTGGCTCAAATCTCTGAACTGAAATTGTCGGCTCAATTTCTTCCGTGTTTTCTGTGTGTTCCGTGGGCAGAATCAATAACGACAAAGTTCGAACCATGACCGGATGCTTGACGAACAACGCAGAGGTCGGGAGCGTAACGAGGATCACATTCATGAGGGAGCCATTGCGAGTGTCCACAACGTTGTTTGATCTGACTGATGCGATTCGTCGCGCGTGCGTAATGGAGGCGACCGCTGCGAAGCCCGGCAACGTGCATCCGGGGGCATCGTTCTCCGATCTCACGTATGCCGACTTCGTGCGTTCAGCAGACGCGGTCGCGCCGGTACTGGCTCGTTCGGCAGAACTCGGTGTCGGGCGAGCGGTCTTTGAGGCCGTTCAAGCGACGCGCGCGGTCGTGCAATCGAATACGAATTTAGGGATCGTGCTGTTGCTCGCACCGCTCGCAGCAGTGCCGTTGGATCGAACGCTTTCGGCAGGGATCGGCGACGTGCTGAATCAACTCACTCGCGACGATGCGGCTTGGGTTTATCGAGCGATCCGTTTGGCTCAACCGGGCGGACTCGGCTCGACTGAATCCGAAGATGTCGCAGTGGAACCGACGGGCACGTTGCGAGAAGTGATGCAACTGGCCGCTGATCGAGACGGAGTTGCAGCGCAATATGCGAATGACTTCGCGTGGGTGCTTGATGAAGGTGCCCCGTTTTTGATCTCGTCACCCAACTTCGCAACGCATCCGGAGCAGGTCGTCATCGAGTTGCAACTGCGTCTGTTGGCCGCTCATCCCGATACGCTGATCGCTCGCAAGTGCGGGGCGGTCATTGCGGCAGAGGTTTCGCGACGGGCTCAAGATGTGTTGGACGGCGGCAGACTTTATACCGACGTGGGACAGAGTCGGCTGGCAGACTTCGATCGCTGGCTGCGTGCTGACGGAAATCGTCGTAATCCTGGGACCACAGCGGACCTGATCGCAGCGTGCTTGTTCGCGGCAATTGGGAGTCGAGAAGTAAAGTTTTCACAGCACGGCTTTCCAAACCGCGCTGGATGCAATCACGGTTTGAAAAACCGTGCCACAAAAATATGAGCGGTTAAACGTCTCACTCAGGACTCTCAACCGCATAGCCACGCGCGCGATCGGAAATGTCTTTGCGGCACCAAGCTCCCTGCCAGCGGATGCACTTCACCGCCTGATACGCTCGCAGCTTCGCCTCACCAAAATCAGCCCCCAACGCGGTCACGCCAAGCACTCGGCCACCATCGGTGATGACGTTGCCGTTCTGCAACGAAGTCCCCGCATGAAAGACTTTCGCGTCGGCGATCAATGCCGCCTGATCGAGGCCGCGGATCACAGAGCCTTTCTTGATGGTCCCCGGATAACCTTCCGCCGCCATCACGACACAGACCGCCGGACGCGGATCCCATTCGGCGGGACCGAAGTCGGCGAGCGTTCCATCGGCAGCCGCGGTGAGCAGCAAACCGAGGTCCGATTTCAAACGCATCAGCACCGGTTGCGTTTCCGGATCGCCGAAGCGGACGTTGAACTCCAAAACTTTCGGACCTTGATTTGTCACCATGATGCCTGCGTAGAGACAACCTTTGAACGGTCGCTCCTCAATGCTCATGAAGTGGACAGTCGGCACAAGCACCTTCTCGACGATCTCGTCCATCAATTCGCGAGTGATGATCGGCGTTGGACAGTATGCCCCCATACCGCCTGTGTTCGGGCCGTCATCGTTGTCAAACGCTCGCTTGTGATCTTGCGAGGCTTCCAATGGCAGAATCGTGTTGCCATCAACGATCGCCAAAATACTTGCTTCGTGGCCGACGAGGCATTCTTCAATCACAACCTTCGAACCTGACGCACCGAAGGCTTGTTCGAGCATGATCTGCTTGATCGCGCTCAACGCTTGATTGCGGTCTTCGCAAACGAAGACTCCTTTGCCTGCCGCGAGTCCATCCGCCTTCACCACGAGTGCCGTCTCTTCGCGTTCATCGAGGTACATCATCGCGTCTTGGTGGCGAGTGAATGAGCGATACTCGGCGGTCGGCACATTGGCCTTGCGCATGAGTTCCTTCGAGAAAATTTTGCTCCCTTCCAACTCCGCCGCCTTTTTCGTCGGGCCGAAAACGCGCAGATTCGCGGCCAGAAACGCATCGACCACACCGGCGACCAACGACGCTTCGGGACCAACCACCGTTAGATCAATCCGTTCAGACTTCGCGAACTTCACCAAACGTTCGATATCCGTCGCCCCGATATCGACGTTCGTCGCGTCCAGCGCCGTGCCAGCGTTTCCGGGAGCACAATAGACTCGCTCGACCGACGGCGAATTCTTCAGCTTCCAACACAAAGCATGTTCCCGGCCGCCCTGACCGATGACCAAAACCTTCATTCCCGATTCTCCACTTTCAAAACTTCAGACAAAAACGATTCTACGTAGAGCGTCTCTTGGCATTGATGACAAAACCGAGTCGTGAGACATCCGGCGCATCACGCGTAGCGTGACGGCTACGTAGCGCGGGGCGGGATGATAGCGGGCGTGAGGAAACGAGTCTGCCGACAGCGACCGGAGCAATCTCACATTGTCGAATTCCAGAGTTCCCCGTTCGACCGAATTGAAAAAGAGCATACGGTCAAAAATCACAACGGACTTGATCTTACTTTGGTCTCACCCGCAGCGTGGGTCAGGGCGAATGCTTCACGCGACTCCGAATCACTCAGACTCCGGGTGGCTTCGTTCCCGCCATCAAATCTCTGTCCGTCGCAGCATACGTCCGAAGTAGTCAAGCACCCCTTGAACATCGACAGACTCGACGACGTCGATGTTGCTTTGCCATTTGCGCGAGGTGCGACGATCGAACACAGTAGCTCCGCAGCAGATGCCCGGCTGCGTTTCGACATCGAGCGCATGAGAGGCCGTTTGGATCAATCGGTCTTGAGTAACGGCGACCAGCGCGACAACTTCGCGCAAGGCAAAACCTTCGAGACCAAGATGTTCATGCGAAGCACGCAGTCCGTATTGCAACCATTCGAGCAAAATCTTGCCGGCTCGCGAAATCCCTACGTCAGAGAGTCGCGCGAACTGATCGTAATTCAGCACCACTTGCTGCGTCGCATCGAGCGGTACAAGTGACTTTGTCGCCGGAAATTTCAGCACTTTGTGAGCGGCTTCTGGATCGGCCAGCATGTTGAACTCCGCCGCTGCCGTCGCGTCTCCACCGACCGACATCGAGCCACCGAGACACACGATGGCTCGCAGTAACGACAAGAATTCCGGATCGCGTTCTTGCGCAGCGAGTACGTTTGTTAGCGGGCCGAGCGTCAGCAACGTGATCTCTTGCGGGAACAATCGGACTTGTTCGGTGAGCAATTTGATGGCGTCATGAGGCTTGTGCAGTTCGGCGACAGGAATCGAGCTCTCTCCCAAACCAGTCTTGCCGTTGAGAAATACTGGGTCGATGTAACCTCGCGTTAGATCGCCGCCCGGAGACGGGAGTCGCGTTTCCGACGCGCCCAAGCGTGGCCATTTCGGCGGGTCGATCAGTTCGATGACCGCTTGCAGGTTTCGCGTGGCGGTTGTGCCTGAAACGCAGCCTGCGGTCGCTGTCACGGCAATGAGATCGACGTCCGGATCGAGCATTGCAATCGCAATCGCGATCGCATCGCCGATGCCAGGATCGGCGTCGATAATCAGTTTTGGGGACATGAGTTCGCTCCTTCGACCGTGAGAATGAGCGGGATTGTATGGGTCGCGTTTTCGCAGCGTCAATCAGCGAAAAATGAGCCGTTGCGATCGGCACAATTCGTAGATTTCGCCAAACGAGTTGAGTGACCCAAACAGACTTTTTTGGCAACGTTATTCCGACGAACTAAGAGAGAGAATTTCCAAAAATTATCACTGAAGCCGACCGGATCATCAGCCGGAACACGCTAGCGCTTCGTCACTTCATGAATTTCGGGTTGGGTGGCTGGGGTCGAGCAACGCGAGCCCCCA
>JAYUFI010000255.1:0-6365 GCA_043738805.1 Planctomycetaceae bacterium
TAACCTTGGCCCTCGCAGGACCAGGGTCTCGAAAAATCCGACAACTCCTAGAAAACGCGGTGGCCTTGGCCAGCTAAAGTGCAAAAGTCGAACTGAGAGGCTGTGAAAATTTCGTGGAGCACGTTCTCAACGTGCTCGAAAATTGGCTGAATTGGCACGTTGAAAACGTACCTAGCGTCATTTTGTTCACATCCTCGAAACGTCGTGCCACACTTTTCGACAGGCTTGCCATGACTCTGCTGACAATCGCATCGCCGGAACAATGTGGACTCGATGTCGCTCGCTGGAACACGGCCTTGGATTTAGTTCGCAGTTGGAGCGAACGAGATGATCGAGTCCCCGCTGCGGCCGTGTTGGTCGCTCGCAAGAGCATGACCCCCGGCCCGCAGTTCTTCGGCAAACAACGTCTGGCCGCGAATTCCCCGAAGCTGCGTGACGACGCGATCTTCTTAGTCGCTTCGATCACGAAGCCCATCGTCTGCATGGGGGCGATGCTGTTGATGGAGCGTGGGCAGCTCACGTTGAACGATCGCGTGACGGACTTCTTTCCGGAGTTTGGAGCGAACGGAAAATACGCGACGACGATTCGGCATTTGCTCACGCATTCTTCTGGGTTGCCGGACATGCTGCCCAACAACACCGAGTTGCGAAAAGCTCACGCACCGCTGTCAGCGTTCGTGACCGGAACGTGCGAAGTGACTCCTGATTTCCCGCCGGGCCGCGCGGTGCAATATCAGAGCAAAGGGATCGCCGTGCTCGCCGCGATCATGGAGAAGATCACCGGACAAAGTTGTGCCGAATTTTTGCGTCGTGAATTCTTTGAACCGCTCGGCATGAAGGATTCTCAGTTGGGAGCGCCTGACGATTGGTTTGTCGGCTCGGCACCAACCGTTGATCGGATCGCGGAAATTCGAGTTCCCGTTGAACTCGCCGACGCCACCGATTGGAATTGGAACAGCCGTTATTGGCGTCAACTCGGAGCCGCTTGGGGCGGGCTGCTAACGACTCCAATGGACCTCGGTCAGTTCGCACAATTGATGTTGAATCGTGGCCGAGCGGGAACTCGGCAACTGCTCTCTGTCGCGACTGTCGAGGAATCGACTCGCAATCAACTCGCGGCCATGAAGGACGTTCCTGAAGAAGACCGCCGCTGCAAACCTTGGGGATTCGGCTGGCGTTTGCAGTGGTCCAATCACGCGAACACCTTCGGCGACTTCGTCAGCCCCACTACGTTCGGCCATTGGGGCGCAACCGGAACGCTGCTCTGGATCGACCCACAACGCGAGTCATTCGCGCTGATACTTACGACTCAACCGCTCGATCCCAACGGAGCACCGTTTCAACGCCTCTCGAACGCAATCACGACGGCGTTTGTGTAGAGGTGGTTTCCAAAGCCACTGGCCATTCCCTTGTCTTCAGCGCCTTCCTGTCCTGGTTGAAATGCGGATGTCGGAACCGGATACTGCCGTCCCTTGTGAGTCGTCTTGCCAAGTCACAACCAGGAACCCAAATCATGAAGAGATGTTTGCTGTTGATTACAGTCTTGTTCGGCCTCGTCGTGCCGTCGTTCGCTGCGGACCAAGTCAAGCCGGTGCGGATGGGTTGCGGGATGATGACGTTTGACACGGTTCCGGGTTGGGGACTCGGAGAAGATGGGAAGTCGGTCATTGGTTCGACGCATGGTGGCGTTGTGGTCGATAAGGCGGGGAGCGTTTACACCAGTTCGAGTTTGGGAGTCTTCGTCTTCTCGCCCGAAGGCAAAATCATTCGGCGTTTCCTCGGCGACAAGTACTCGAACATTCATGACATTGAGATTCGGGTCGAAGGAAATGACGAGTTCATTTACGGTGCTCGCAACGCTGCTGGAGAAGGAATCAAGTTCCACGCCGAGACTGGCGACATCGTGTTGAAGTTGGGCATTCCGACCGAAGAAGAATCCAAGCTAAAGCTGACCAAGTGGAGTCCCACAGCGATCACCGTCGCTCCAAACGGCGACATCATTCTAGCAGACGGCTACGCAAGCAATCACATCTTCAAGTTCGACAAGACGGGCAAGTACCTGATGCACTTCGGCGTTAAAGGGAACGGCCTCAAGGAATTCAACACCGCACACGGCATGACGTTAGACACGCGCTACGATCCGCCGCGTCTGCTGATCTGCGATCGCAACCACACGCCGAAGGGGCGCTTGCTGCACTATGATCTCGACGGCAACTATATCGACGAAGTCGTCACGGGCCTGGGCATGCCGACTTCGGTTGCTGTGCAAGGCGATTACGTCTCCGTGCCCGATCTACACGGACGAGTGGTCATTCTCGACAAGAGCAACACGATCATGGCGGTGCTCGGCCACAACGCGGACCCGGCGACGCGAGTGAACCACAACGTCCCGCAAGACAAATGGATCGAGGGGATTTTCAACGGCACTCACGGCTCCTACTGGGACAAGGACGGCAACCTCTACGTGCAGGACTGGAATGTCTCCGGCCGCATCATGAAGCTGGTGCGCGTGAAGTAACCACTAGTGCTTTGTTACTTCCTATTCCCTGTGTTGTGTCGCACGCGGCTCGTGTGCGTCCCAAAACCTTCTCCGTTGCCTTCTGTCTGATCCGTGTTTCATCCGTGGCCAAACCCAATGAAACTTTTTCAGCCACAGATAAACACAGATGAAACACGGATTAGGAGATCGAGTCATTGTCCGCAAGATGCACGCTGTTTGCGTGCATCTTGCCTGACACGCGAGCCACGTGCGACACGGTTTACCAATGTCGTCTAACTCAGTGAACGAAAAGCCTGTTTCACTGAAGAAAAAATGGAGGTTTTCTCGTCGGAGGTCACAAGACGCCAACGGTCATGGCGGTTACTCCGGTCGTATGGGAGCTGTCGAGCTCAATCTTTTGTGGCGTCGCCGCATCGGGGTTGCATTTGGAGGATAATGCTGGATGTTGTCCCCAGCCCCCGGTAGCATGGCCTCGCTGAATAACGCTTGCCGCCACGGCGGACCTTCGCATTCGATTCCCTGGCCAGACATGGACCACACTTCGCACCACGCGGGCCGGTGCTTTTGTGGTGGATCGACTGCGGCATCCTCCCCCTGTTGAGGACGAAAGTAATGCGCATTGATTGGCTCGCTCGGGTTAAAGCTCGGCTCTCGAATCGTCGTCGGAATCGTGGACCATTTTCTGTTGCTGCGGAGTGCCTTGAGGATCGAGCACTATTGGCCACGTTTGTGGTCAACAGCGTTGTTGACTCCGCCGACGCAACTCCCGGTGACGGAGTTGCGGCAGACTCGCTGGGTCGAGTAACCCTGCGTGCGGCGATTCAAGAGGCGAACGCACTGCCTGGAATCGACACCATCACCCTGCCCGCCAACACATATCAGCTCACGATGACGGGCTTCGGTGAGCAACAGGCCGCGACGGGTGATCTCGATCTCAACGAGCAAATCATCATCAACGGCGCGGGGGCTGGCTTGACGATCATCGACGGCATCGGCCAGGACCGCATCTTCGATATCAAGACGGGAGTCAACGCTCAGATCTCCAATCTGACGATCACCAACGGCACGGCCGCCGCTGGACAAGAAGACGGTGGCGGGATTCGCAATCAGGGGAGCCTGACGCTCCAAAATGTTGTGCTCACGAACAACGCCGCAGCCGGTGCGGGTGGAGCGATCGCGAGCTTCGGCCCGACGAGCGTGTTGAACGTCACGAGTTGCTTGCTCTCCAACAACGTCAGCAGCGGCTCAACGGGGGGCGGCGGGCTTTATACGAGTAGCACAACGACGATCACATCGAGCGAAATCTCGAACAACAACTCCGCGTTCAACGGCGGCGGAATCGTGAACTCCGGAAGTGGTTCGCTGAGCCTCATCACAAGCACCGTGAAGAACAACCATGCGGGTGCCAGCGGTCAGGGAGGCGGGCTTTACAATACGGCGAGCGCGTCGATCACGCGATCAACGATCTCGAATAACACCGCGACCGATGGCGGAGCAATTGCGAACGTGAACTTCGCGATGCCGACCAGCCTTACGCTACTGCTGTCAACATTATCGACGAACTCTGCGGTCGGAACCGGACGAGGCGGAGCACTCTTCAACGCGACCGGTGCGTCGGCAGACATCACCGACAGCACGATTACGGCCAACGTGGCTTCGAGTGGCGGCGGTATTTATCGGCAGAACACCGTGTCGATGGTCGGTTCGATTCTCGCTGGGAACACTTCAGCGAACGGCACTGATTTGTTCGGCGCGATTGCCAGCGGTGGGTTTAACATCATCGGAGTCTCTGCCGGAGGATCGGGCTATCTGACGAGTGATCTGACCAATATCAATCCGAAGCTCGGTCCTTTGCAGGACAACGGCGGTCCAACCTTTACGCACGGTTTGCTCAATGGCAGTCCCGCGATCGACGCGAACAAACCATCGGTCATTGTCACGACGGATCAGCGACTGAAAGTGCGGCCGGTTGACGGTGACAACAACGGCACAGCAAAGCCCGATATCGGCGCATACGAAGTCCAATTCAACACGTTCACGCTACCGCCGGGATCGACCAACATCACCCTGACACTTGGTGCCGGCGGAACAACGCTTGTGCTCACGGACACAGTTGCTTTGACGGTGATTGCCACGTTGCCAGTCGAGCCGTTGACGATCACCGGAACGGCGGCTGATGACACGCTGACGATTGATTTCAGCAACGGCAATCCAATTCCGACGGGCGGCATAACATTCGTTGGCGGCGGCTTGAGTGGTTCGGGAGACTCACTTGTCTTGCAGAACAACTCGACTGCTTTTACGAGCATCACGCACACTTTCCTCACCGCTCAGAACGGCTCGATCGCGTTGCTCGCAGGGACGAGCACTTCGGTGATCAACTACCAAGCGGTGACGAAGTCGATCGTCGATAAGCTCTCTTCTGCGAGTCGCGTTTATCAATTTGGTGCGACATCGGATTCGGCCACACTGACGGATGACCCGGTTGTCGGTGACGGCGTTTCGCGTTTGACGAGCGTTGCTTCGAGCACGCCAGTCAACTTTGCGAGGCCGACCACCTCGTTGACAATTGGCTTGGCCGCTGGCGATGACACGTTGGTCTTGGCAGCGGTTGATTCGTTGTTTGCTGCTGGCATCAACGTCACTGGCGATGATGGAGCCGATTCGATTGACGCATCGACGATGACACTCAATGTTTCGCTGGTCGGCGGAATAGGCAACGACACATTGCGAGGCGGCAGCGGTGACGACAACCTCAATGGCAACGCGGATAACGACTCGATCACCGGTGGCGCTGGAAAGGACATGATCCAAGGTGGAGCCGGCGACGACAATCTCAGCGGTGGTGATGGCGACGACACAGTGCTTGGTCAAGGGAGCAGCAACGATACAGTGAGCGGTGGTCTCGGCAACGATTCGATTGATGGCGGTGATGGAACCAATGACCGACTGCTGGAAGTCGGTGACGTCAGCATGACGCTGACCAACACGCTGCTCACGGGATTGGGAACCGACACTCTTGTAGGCATTGAAGCGGCTGACCTCACTGGCGGTGCGAGTGCCAACACGATCAATGCGAGTGCGTTCGTTGGCCCCGTCACACTCAGCGGTGCAGGTGGCAATGACACACTCATCGGCAGCACCACGAAGAACAATGTGCTCAATGGAAATGATGGCAACGACACGCTGATTGGCGGCAACTTGAGTGACACTCTCAACGGCGGAACTGGCAGTGACTCGCTCATTGGTGGTGCGGCGAATGATCAACTCAACGGCCAAGACGGCGACAATGACATTCTCGTTGGCGGAACTGGCAGTGACACGCTCGATGGCGGTGCGGGAGTCGGCGACAAGGTGGTCGATTCTGGGAATTTCAACTTCACACTGACGAACGTTTTGCTCACCGGCAATGGAACTGACACGCTCGTTGGCATCGAAGCCGCGTCACTCACAGGAGGCATCAGCAACAACACGCTCGATGCGAGTGCCTTCACCGCTGGTAACGTGACGTTGATCGGTGATGCCGGTAACGACACGTTGATTGGTGGTTCTGGCAACGATTCGTTGGAAGGGGACGTCGGCAACGACTCGTTGAAGGGTCGCGATGGCAATGATCTACTCGTCGGCGGAAACGACACGCTGACCGTCGGCCTGGACAACGACACGCTCAACGGCGGCAATGGCGACGACACACTCACGGGCGGTATCGGCAACGATGCTCTCTCCGGCTACGCAGGAGCCGATGTTCTCAATGGCGGATCCGGTAACGACACGCTCTATGGTGGCGATGATGATGACATGTTGCTGGGTGGTGCGGGCAACGATGTGTTGATCGGCGGCAACGGCAACGACACGCTCAATGGTC
>JAYUFI010000256.1:0-6351 GCA_043738805.1 Planctomycetaceae bacterium
TGCGGATCACGAAATCCCAGTGGCGGACCTGTTGATAAGACTCGGTCTAAACTGCAGGCAATCAGTGGGGCCTATCTGGCGGCAACAATGAAAGCCAAAGCGGCTCCCACGAAGGCCGAAGATTTGCTCCCATTTCTCGGTGATTCGTCCGCATCTGATGAAGTGAAACGGGCGATGACACGCTCGGATAACGATGGGGAAGAGTTTGTGATCGTGTGGGGCGTCGATCTGCGGAAACTTGGGAAGAATGGCCTCTCACGAGACGTAATTTTTGCGTATGAGAAGCGCGGCAAAGGAGGCCAACGGTACGTACTCAAGCCGCCCGTCGATATTTTCGTCATTCCGGATGACGTTTTTAAGAGTTCAAAATTTGCGAATGATCATCAACCAGGGTTGTAGCATTGTGTCCGTTCAAATGGATTGATTTTCTTACTTCCCCAATTCGGAGTGATGTCAGATGACAAACCAAAGGTATCGTTCGGTTCCGTGTTCGTCCTCTCGTCAACGCGGATTCACACTGATCGAGTTGCTGGTCGTGATTGCGATCATCGCGATTTTGATCGCGTTATTGCTGCCGGCTGTTCAACAAGCGCGAGAGGCGGCTCGTCGTTCTCAATGTACGAATAACGTCAAGCAGATTGGGTTGGCTTTTCAAAATCACCACGAGGTTTACAAAGTCTTGCCATCGGGTGGTCATAGTTGGTTCGACGATCGAAATTTTGGCAGTAATGGAAAGCCCGAAGGGCCGTTGTTGCAAAACTGGGGCTGGTGCTACCAGTTGCTCCCGTTCATCGAGCAAAGTGCCATCTGGGCCAACAACTCTGACCGTGTTGTCGGAGCGTTCCGTGTCCCCGGATATTCGTGTCCGAGTCTTGAGCAGCGTACGTTTTCCTATGCGGGAGGAAGTTACGGGAGCAGCCCGACGATGCGAGCTCAATCGGATTACGTCGGAAATGGCGGCACCTACGGAACTTGGTCCCCTGCCGGGCCACCCACGAATTCCTGTGACGGTCCAATTCGGCCTCAGGGCTTGAATGCGACGTTTGCCAAATTGCCCGATGGTTTGTCAACAACGTTGTTTGCCGCCGAAAAATACTTGGACGCGGTCTCTTCAGGGCCACGTTGCAATGACGATCAGGGTTGGACCGATGGTTGGGATAACGACACGATTTGCTTTTCGCATGGCCAGGGCAGTGCCGCCAGTCCGCCACTGCCGCCGTATCACCACGGTATGGCCGCGGCCACATTGGGATCGTGCGGTTTGTATTTTGGTAGCATTCATGGGGCGATGATTTGTGTGTTCTGCGATGGTTCCGCAAAACGTATTTCGTTCAATGTCAGCGCGTCGGTGTTTGAAAAAGTCTGTAGTGGAACAGATGGCAAGCCTTACACACTGGAGTAATTCTTGCTTCTGATGCCGATGAGAATGCGTTAGTGTCAGCCTTGATCCATGACTCAAAGAAACGAGTTCAAAAGACGTTCCTTGATTCACGGATAAACCAGCACGACGCGCCAGCGAGTGGTCGCACCCGAATCACTCGTTGGTGCGTCGTGTTGGCATTAGGGATGGGAAATTATTTCGTTCCCGTTCTCGGTAACCTCCGCGACTTCTGTTTTCGAGGATTCCTGATTTGAAACTGAGTGGGAGCCGCTGCTGATGTCCATTCCACTGGAACAGATTGCCGATTCGCTGTTGCGAGCAAACCTCTTGTCGGAGACGGAACTGGAACTGGCTTGCAGCGAGCTGTCCGGCGACGGCAGCAAAGTGACTTCCGATCGACTGCTCGGTCATTTGGCGGATCGAGGTCGGTTGACTGACTATCAGCGGCAACGAGTTTCCGAAGGACGTTCGGGCGAGTTGGTGCTGGGAAATTACATCCTGCTGAGCCGGCTTGGCGAAGGGGGCATGGGCGAGGTTTACAAGGCGTTGCATCGCCGGATGAAACGGGTCGTGGCCATTAAGGTCATTCGCAAGAAACTAGCCACGAAAGATTTCATCGAGCGTTTTCGCAAAGAGATTCACGCCGCCGCGCGGTTGACTCATCCGAACGCGGTCTCGGCGTATGATGCAGATGAATGCGAACTCGGTGACTTCCTTGTGATGGAATACGTCGAAGGTGCGGACCTCAAGCAGATTGTCGATAAGCAAGGTCCGCTCTCGATTCACGAAGCAGTCGATGCCATTCGACAGGCGGCGCGAGCACTCGGTTACGCGCATCAGCACGGCATGGTGCATCGCGATATCAAGCCCGCGAATCTGATGCGTGATCTCGGCGGCTGCATCAAAGTCGCGGATTTAGGACTGGCACTGGTGGCTGGCGATGGCGACGGGATGCAAGAAACGTCGGTCGATGGCGCGGGAATCATCGCAGGAACGATCGACTTCATGGCCCCCGAACAAGGCTTAGACGCCAGCGCGGCGGACGGTCGAGCTGACATCTACAGCCTGGGTTGTACGCTATTTTATTTGCTCACGGGACGAGTGCTGTTTGAGTCGCGCGCACCGCTCAAGCGGTTGCTGGCTCATCGTTCGAATCCGCCACCTAAGTTACACGAGGTTGCTCCGCAGGCCGGTCCAGAACTCGACGCGATCTTTCAACGCGCGGTTGCGAAAGAGCCAGACCAGCGTTTCATGGCAATGGACGACTTGATCGCCGCGCTCGATCAATGGGAACAACGCCGCCAGCAACCGCTCACTCAGGCCGTGTCCGAATGGGAGAGCACAAAGGTTGTCATCGTCGAGCAATCACGACTGCAAGCGGCGATGATTTCCCGGTTGTTGAACGAGATCGGCGTTCGCGAAATCCTGGTCTGTGCGTCAGGTTCGGAAGCACTCGAAGCACTGGCTCTCATTCCTTCCGGCATCGTGCTCATCAGCTTGCAGTTGCCCGATATGTCGGGACTGCTTTTGGCCGAACGGATTCGTGAAGGGCTGCGTTGGTCGCGCGTCGCTGCGATTCTCATGACGTCGGACACTGTGGTTCCGAGCATTCAAGAAGCCGCTAGTCATCTGGGTCGAGTCGCCTTGATTCATAAGCCGTTCGATGCCATGACGCTGGCGAACTCGATTCGCAAATTATTGAGCGCGGCAGCGGAAGAGACGCTCACGTTTGACGGTCTTGCGGCACGTCGAGTGTTGATCGTTGACGACAGCAGCATCGCTCGCAAAAGCATTCAAAAGACGCTGACCGAACTGGGCTTCATGAACTTCACCACCGCCGATGATGGCCGGCCAGCGGTCGAACTGATGAACCAACAAGACTTCGATCTCGTCATCACCGACTACACGATGCCCGACATGAACGGTCGCGATTTGGTCGCTTGGATTCGGCAACAGAGTCGCCAAAAAGAGATTCCCGTGGTGATGGTCACGACCGAATACGAACCCGCAAAGCTGGCCGCAGTCTATCAACTCGGCGTCTCGGCAATCTGCGGCAAGTCGTTCGACATGGACATGGTCCGCAACATCATCTTCCGGCTGTTTGTGTGACGAAGAATCGAATTCGCCACAAACCTGACTCATCCCTACATGCAGCACAGGCGACTTGCGTCTGTGGATCGCTTGATTCGGTACAGCGATTTCTTTTGCCAAGTGCCTGACCTCAAGGTCTACTGCCGCCTCGAATTTCTGTTTCGAGTGATTCTGCATCTCGGCACATTGTCTAACCGAACCGCATCACGGCACACAGTTTCATGGCTGCGTCACCTGAGTTCATCCAAGAATTTCTCGCCGAAACCCGTGAAGGGTTGGAACGGTTGGATCGTGAATTGGTGGCGTTAGAAGCCGATCCGCAGGCTGTCCGCCATTGCGATCAAGCGTTTCGGATTCTGCATACCGTCAAAGGGAACTCAGGCTTTCTGGACTTTCCACGAGTCGGCGAGATGGCGCACGCGGGCGAAGCGGTGTTGCAGCGTTTGCGAGCCGGTGAAATCGTGCTCGATCCGACGATTGGCGATGTGCTATTTCGATTGCTCGACGCGCTGCGCGAACTTATGCGGCGGATTGAGAAGACCGGATTGGAAGGGGACGACTCTTTCGCCGCGCTGCGGTTTGAGCTCAAACGCATCGCAGGGCTGACGAAGGCCGCTCAGGAAGCATCACCTCTGACGACGCTTACCCCACCGCCGCCACCATCGTCACCGACTTCGCAGTCTGGTCCGCTGACGACAATTCAAGTGGGGCCGGGCGATGCGATCTCAGAAAGCGCGTTGCACGCTCATGCGGGGTTGGGCGGAAACTCAACCGCCCCTGGGCTGTCGATGTCTCGGTTCCATGAGACCGTGGATCATGTTCCGATTTCAGCAGGTGAGCCAGGAGGCATTAGCCCCTTGACAAGCAACGAACAGCAAGTTCGAGGGCTGACGCCCTCCGGCTCACCTGTGAGCGCTCGCACGCCTGTCGTGGACTCCGTCGTCATTGCTCCCGTCAGTCAGAAGGTCGCGTTGCCGCTGCCGAATGTGGAGGTCATTGAGACTGGATCGTCCGTCGTTTCTCCGGCGGCAGCGTTGAGTGATTCAAGCTCGACCATTCCACCGCGCAGTCCGGCTGAGAGTGGCAGCGGTGCCGTGAGCATGGTGCGAGTGGACGTCAATCTGCTCGATCGTTTGATGAATCTGGTCGGCGAATTGGTGTTGGCTCGGAATCAGATTGTCGAGATGCAATCGCGGCACTCCGATCCGGCGATGTTGAATCCCGTGCAACGACTCAATGTGTTGACGACCGAGCTGCAAGAAGGGGTGCTCAAAACTCGGATGCACCCGATCGGGAATATCTGGAATCGTTACCCTCGGCTGGTGCGCGACCTGGCTCGGCAATGTGGCAAAGAGGTCACGCTGGAAATGATCGGAGCTGATACAGAACTCGACAAAGCGCTGGTCGAAGCAATCTCCGACCCGTTGATTCATCTGCTTCGCAACTCGATTGATCACGGCATCGAACGTCCGCAGCTTCGCAAGATCAAACAGAAGCCAAAGCAAGGCCGGATCACGCTGCGAGCGTTCCATGAAAGCGGTCAAGTTCGCATCGAAATCACCGACGACGGCGCAGGCTTAGACATCGACAAGATTCGGCAGAAGGCGGTGCAGCGCGGACTCGTCAACGCGGACGAATCGTTGAACATGTCGGAGAAGGATCTGCAAAACTCGATCTTCATGCCGGGTTTTTCGACCGCCGATCAAATCAGTAACGTCTCCGGTCGGGGCGTCGGCATGGACGTTGTGAAGACGAACATTGAAGCAGTCGGCGGCACGATTGAAATTGAAACCCAAAAAGATATCGGCACAACGTTCCGTCTTACGGTGCCGCTGACCTTGGCGATCATCCCGGCACTCATCGTGACCTGTGATGGTCAACGCTTTGCGATCCCGCAAACGAACGTGATGGAAATGCTGTCATTGCGAAAAGGCTCCGGGCTGCGAATCGAACAGTTTCATAACTCGCCGGTCTTGCGGTTACGCGGCGAAGTGCTGCCAGTCGTGTACTTGGCCGAGCAACTCAGAATGACCTTGCACACGCAGCCGGTCGATGCTCCAAGTGCCATCAATCTTATGATCTTGAAGACCGGCACGCGGCAGTTCGCGTTGATCGTCGATCGCATCGGCAACTCGGAAGAGATTGTCGTGAAGCCGTTCGGACTGATCCTCGACGGCATGTCGGAATACAGCGGTGCCACGATCATGGGAGACGGCGGACTCGCGTTGATCTTGGATGTGCGCGGGGTCGCGCAGCGAGCAGGTTTGTTCGCCAGCGATCGTCCGATGGTACAGTCGGCGACGACTTACGAGCCCGATGAAGCGGAGATGTCGGTCGAAGAAGCGATCCTCGTCGCAGAGATCGGCGTGCGTCATCGAATCGCGTTCTGGCTGCGCGGCGTCATCCGCATCGAACACATTTCGCGATCACTCGTGGAACACTCCGACGGGCAAGCGGTCCTGCAATATCGCGGCGAAATTCTGCCGCTGGTCTTTGTCGATCGAGTGCTCGCGATGACCGATGTCGCTCATGCGCGCGAATTGCTTCCCTCAACAACCGACACCGATGAAGGTGATGAAGCTCATCGCAAGGAACTCTCGCTGATCATCTACGGCACCCCCGGCCGCACTGTCGGCCTCGTGGTTCGTGAGATCGTGGACATCGCCGATCAAACCACACAACCACAACTCTCCGCGCACGTCAGCCCCGTTGTCGGGACGACCGTCGTGCTGGGACAAATCACCGACTTGATCGACGTCACGCGGTTAATCGAATCCGCAGGCGTACGTTTTCTGGAACCCGTGGAAGCAATTTGAAAGTCTTAATGAAACGCAACCTCGTAGCCCGGTTTTCCAAACCGGGTGAGCAAAATCACTGGT
>JAYUFI010000257.1:0-6348 GCA_043738805.1 Planctomycetaceae bacterium
CAACTCAACGGGACGCTCGTCGGTCAGCAGTACGATCAGCTCAACGTCACGGGAACGGTCGATATCGGTGCCGGTACGCTCGACGCGACGCTCGGCTTCACGCCCGCTCCCGGTGCGACGTTTGTGATCATCAACAACGACGGCTCGGATGCGGTCACAGGAACGTTCGACGGTCTGCCGCAAGACAGCTTGCTCACGATCGGCGGCCAAGCGTTTCACATCGTCTACGATTTCGACAGCGGCGACGGCAATCACAACGATGTCGCGTTGATCGCTCTGCCGCCGTCGGTGACGATCGTCCCGACGACTGATTACGTCATCGAAGGGGATTCCGGTTTCGTGTTCGCGGTGTTTGCGGTGCGGTTGAGCCAACCATCGGTGAACCCGATCGACGTTGATTACTCCACGTTGTTGTCAACGGGACCAAACGCCGCGCGAGACACCGATGATCCCAATGACCTCAACAATCCACGCGACTTCTACCAGACTGCGGGCACAGTCCACTTTGATCCATTTTCAACGGAAGAATTGATCCGAGTGCAAATCGCTCCCGATCGCATTCCAGAACCGGACGAATCATTCTTGGTGCAATTGACCGCCGCCACAAACGCAACTCTCGGCCGCGATCTTCCCACGGCAACGGCCACCATTCGTGACGACGACACCGTGCCGCAATTGATCGTTTCCAAACCAAGCGTTCTCGAAGGCGATCCAACCAGCGGCACTCCGAACGAGTTGGTCTACACGCTCACGGTCAGCGGCCGCTTCAATGCGAGCGGTCATGCGATGGTCCATTTTGAAACCGGTGCTCCCAGCGATACGGCGATCGCAGGGAGTGACTATCAATCTCAAAGCGGTGATTTGTTATTCACCGACCAAACACGCACGCAAGAAGTTCGCGTTCCGATCATCGGCGATCTCGTTGATGAAGCGGACGGGACCGTCAGCCTCGTCTTGTCGAACGCTCAAGGACTCGGTCTGCCGCTGAGTCCCGCCGCTGGCACGATCATCAACGATGATTCGCCGAATGCGGTGTTGCAGATTGATTCGCAAACGGTTCGCGAAGGAACCGGAATCAACTCGCCAGCGATTCTCACGGTCACGCTGATTGGCAAGCCGACTGGCCCCGTCACGGTGAATTACAGCACGTCCGATCAAACCGCGATGGCCGGTCAAGACTATCTGCCAGCCAGCGGCACGCTCACATTCACGCCCGGCGGACCAGTCACACAAACGATTCCTGTGACCATCATCGGCGACAGTGTTCACGAATCGGCCAAAGAAACGTTCTCGCTCAATCTAACATCCGCTGTCAACGCGACCATTGACACCCAATTGGGAATCGGTGCCGTCAGCATCTTGGACGATGATGGCACCGTCATCGCCAGCGATGGCGATCAAATTGCTGCCGAAATTTCGACACAGCTCACCGATCTCTTCAATGCCGGTGGAGGCGTGAAGAGCAATCCCGAACTCGTTGCGGCGCTGCTCGCTGCGGCGGGAGGCATCGCTCAACGACTCGGCCTGACCAAAGCGTTGGTCATCGTGATTGATCCGGTCGATTTCATTCTCAGTGACCCGCAAGGCCGCCAGTCTGGCTTCACCGAAGGGACTGGTGTCGTGAATCAAATTCCGGGAACGTACTACTCTGGCAACGGCCCGGTCGAATTGCTCATCGTGCCGTTACCTCCCGATGGAGTTTACACACTGCAACTCGCGGGATTGGGCGGTGCGTTCAACGCGGCGATTGCCGTCACGATCAACGGCGAGACAGGCACCTCGAACGTCAGCACATCGCTTGATGCGGGTTCAAATCTGCAAGTCTCCATCAACATTGGCCCCACCATTCCGAACAGCCCCATCGTGTTGACGGTCCCGGTCGGTTTAGGACTCGGCGGCCAAGCACTCAACGGCAACTCGACGTTCGGAGTCGTTGGAGCGAACAGCCGGTTCGCTCGCTTTGACATAGCGGCACGCGAGAGCGAAGAGTCGGCATCGAGCTTTGAACTGACGCTCGACGAATCGAAGGGGTCCCCGATTGATCAGCTCTTCAACTGGATCATGGCCGCGCGAGCAACTCGCGAACGCCTCGTGCAACAACTCTTCGAGTCACTGGATTTGCCCTTCGAGAAAATCCTCGAATCCAGCGCCGAATCAAAATCACCATTGAAAGATCAGTTGGTCAACATCTTCCTGAAACGCCTGAGTCAAACGCTGACCGGCATGCCCGCCGGGGCATACGGACTCGGCGACATGCTCGACAAGCTGCTGCACCAAGACGCTCGTTCGTCCAAGAAAACACCTGGCGAACAAGGAAAAAATAATTCCGGAGCCAACAGCAAACAGAGTCCCAAAATCAAACGCTCCACGAACACTCGCCAGCAGGCGGTCCCACGATCCGGTGAGAAGCCGAAGGGTGACACGCAACAGCAGCGATCTCAAACTGCTCCGCAAGATTCATCGACGGCCCAATCGTCTGCTCTCGAAATCACCGGCGATCAGCAGAATGCTTCGGCCTTGGCAACGTTATGGAACTGGTTGGCCACGAGTGCTCGCCGTTCGTAACGACCTAATCTTGCGTTTGGCCGTTGTGCTTGCGAACGGCGGCGGTCTTCAAGCTCGTCCAACGAGTCTGCCAATCGGTCGCTGACAAGTTGTTTTGTTCGCCAAGTTCCAGTCGTTTGCCGGAGGCGAATTCGGCTTGATCTCTTGCCCCAGCGGAGCCGCAGCCAAACTAACCCGAAGCGTCAGCGAGGGCGAATGCTCCAGAACGCTTCGCCGCCAATGCCGCCGGCTGAGCATTCGCCCTCGCTACCGCTTCGGGTTTCTTGGCCGGCAACTTCGCTGTTTTTTGTTTCAACAACTTGACGTCATAGCTGAAACGACTACTCACACAGTGTCGATGACATCCGGTTTTGGAAAATTTGTTTTTTCGACGAGTTTCATGTCGCCCCTGCCGCGCCATCCCGAATATCTTCACCAATGGGGGGGACGGCATTGAGCATGACTGATTCGCGAAGGCGCGACAGGTTGATGTTCGACATCACCCCTGTCGCGCTGAGTTCGTTTTTTGAATTGTCATTGTGAGATTGTCACCACCCACCATGAAGCCCGCTCACGAAGATGCTGCGGAAGAGATCGAACGTCGGCAATGTTGGGGCGAAACGCTCGACGCCACCGCGCCCGTGATCGCACCGGATCGAATCAACTGCGAGCCGATTGCGGCGGTCGTTCCGTCAGCACAACCAACACTCACGAGCCAGCACACTTCGAGTTTCGCCGAGTTGCTCGAACAGCTTGGCATCTCGCTGGCCGTGACGACGTATCAAGCGGGGAAGTTAGTGTTGCTCCGCGCGGAGGACGGTGTCGTCAACACGCACTTCCGCGGCTTCGCCAAACCGATGGGTTTGGCGCTCGATGGGAACCGCCTCGCCATCGGCACGGCTCACGAGATTTGGGAATTTCACAATGCCCCGGCGGTCGCACGACGATTGGAGCCGGCCAACAAGCACGACTCCTGCTTCCTCCCCCGCAGATCGCACACGACGGGCGATATTCAAATCCACGAGATGCAGTGGGTACGTAGCCTTCTCGCTCCGCGAGAGGAGCCGAACGCGCGAGGAATGTCTGAGGAAAACACGACGTCCAACGCGAGTACGGCTCGTCACGCGGAGCGTGACGGCTACGTTGGAGGCAACGACGAGCTGTGGTTCATCAACACGCGGTTCTCGTGCTTGTGTACTCGCGACGTGAGATACAGCTTCGTGCCGCGTTGGCGACCGCCGTTTATTTCGGCGATTGCTCCAGAAGATCGCTGCCATCTGAATGGGTTTTGTAGGACGGGCACTCCTGCCCGTCACGAGTCGGGCAAGAGTGCCCAACCTACGTTCTTCGTCACCGCGTTGGGCGAAACCGACACTCAAGGCGGCTGGCGTGCCAACAAACGCAGTGGCGGCCTGTTGATGGAGACCGGCAGCAACGAAGTTTTGCTGCGCGGACTCTCGATGCCGCATTCGCCACGAGTCTTCAACAATCAGCTTTGGGTGTGTGAATCGGGCACTGGCACATTCGGGCGAGTCGATCTGCAAGCGGGGCGTTACGAGCCAATCGCGTCGCTCCCCGGCTTCACCCGCGGCGTCGATTTCTTTGGCCGGTATGCGTTCATCGGCCTCTCGCAAGTTCGTGAGTCCGCCGTCTTCAGCGGCATTCCGATCGCCGAACGACCTCTGTCCGAGCGAGCGTGCGGCGTGTGGGTGATCGACATGGCCACGGGCGAAACCGTCGCGTGGCTGAAGTTCGATGACGGCGTGCAAGAGATCTTCGCCATCACCGTGCTCTCCAACTCACGCTTCCCGGACGTCATCAACGACCAGCCGAAGCTGATCGCTGACTCGTTCATCCTGCCGGATGAATCGCTCTCGTCCGTGCCCGACAACCTCCGCTTCGTGGAGAGCAAAAGATGACTTCCGTTTCTTCAGTTTCCAAAGAGAGGAACGCCGGTTCGTCTTCTCAATGCGTCGTGTTGGTGCCGACTTTTTCGCACATTGAGCCAGCTTGCGAGCGAGCTTTGCGTGAATTGGAAAACCGTGGGTATGTGGTTCGGCGGCAATTTGGGTTTTCGCAAATCGACTACGGTCGCAATGTGATGGCCACCGCCGCGCTGAACGAGGGGTTCGAGCAACTGCTGTGGATTGATGCTGACATCAGCTTCAACCCCGACTTCGTGGACCAACTCCGTCAGCATCAGTTGCCCATCGTGACGGGAATCTACACCAAGAAAGGCCCTCGCGCTTTGGCCTGCGAGATGTTGCCGGAGACACAGGAAATTGTGTTTGGCCTGAATGGTGGCTTGCTGGCGGTTCGCTACGCACCAGGCGGTTTCTTGCTGGCTCACCGCCGCGTCTACGAAGCCATTCAACAACGATTTGATCTGCCGCTGTGCAATCATCTTCCGCATCGGCGGCCAGCATTCTATCCCTACTTCCAACCGCTGGTGGTGCCCGACGAAGGGGGCCATTTCTATCTCGGCGAAGACTTCGCCTTTTGCGAACGAGCCCGCCAATGTGGATTTGAAATCATGGCCGACTCATCACAACGGCTCTACCACGTCGGCAACTACGGCTATAGCTGGGAAGATGCCGGCAATGGAACCACGCGCTATGGCTCGTATATCTACAAGATGGTGAACAGCACGGCCGCGGAACGGTAAGTTTGGCGCATGCGTTCCAATGCCCGCCAACCCCTAAAATCACAGGGCAAACAAGCTTTTGAAATCGCTCCAGCGTTGTTGCCATTCTTCAGCGGTCAGGCTGCTGGCCTCGCCGAGTTGGATGCGGCGGGCGGCGGTGAGTTCCGCGAGGGTTTGCAGCGATTCGGTGGAGAGGCTTGGCTCGCTCAAGAGTTTTGAGAGATCGAGGACCGGGAAGTTGGGTGCTCCCAGTACGGCGCGATCACCGACAACGACCACCGTGGAAAGCGCGAGCGGGTGGCCATTCCGATTGGTCGGGTAGTGGATTGGCGCAGCGATGTGCTTGCCGGTGGTCAGTTCCCAAACATGGACCGTGTCGGCGCGATCGACCGTCAGGCCGTGCTGGCCATCGGAGGAGAACGCGACGTCATACACTTCAGTCGGATGTTGCAGCGGCGGGCAGACCAGTGTCCCTTTCTGCCAGTCCCACACGCGGGCGCGACCGTCTTTGTTGGCGGAGAACACGAGCCGACCGTCGGGGCTGAACTTCACCGAGAACAGACCCCAGTAGTCACCCGGATGCGGAATCGGTGGGCAACGTGCTTCGCCTGTCTGGAGATCCCAGACCTGCACCGCGTTCTCGCCCGTGATCGCGGTGACGAGCAGCCGGCTGTCGGAGGAGATGTCGCTGGCAGTGCAGACGCCGTTCTTGAGAGGCAGCCGAATCGGTGGGAAGCGCTCACGTCCCGTTTCGGCGTCGCGAACGAAGACTTCGCCGCGAGTTGTGAACGTGATGAGTGCCGTTCCGTCTGGCGACCAAGTCACTCTCGCAAAGCGGGTCCAGAACTCATGGCCCCAAGGCCAGTCCTGATGAGTCAGTTCGTGCAAGCGGCGGCCATCACGAGTCTCGAAGACCAGCAGCGTTCCGTTCTCACATAGCACGGCGACCTGCGGCTGTCCCGGTCGCGCGGCAACGCTTTGCGGCGGAGCGGGGAGTTCGATCGGCGGCTGTTGCAATTGCCCGGTGGTGACTTCGTAGAAGGATAAAATTCCGGCGTTGTCCTTCTGCGAGACGACTGCGACCGAACGCTGATCCGCACACAAACTCGAATCAACGATCTTGTCGAGGCGAATGGTCGGGCCGGCAGCCTGTCCAGTTT
>JAYUFI010000258.1:0-6339 GCA_043738805.1 Planctomycetaceae bacterium
TTTACCAAGGTGCGACAAATCGATGCCGCGACCGTTGCTGGATACTACGGGAGCGATTCCGCCGGGACGTTCGTCACCTGTTTGGGAGTTCTGACGGCCGCTCACGTGACGTATGCCGCCTATATGCCGGTGATGCTGGCGATCATGGAAATCCCAGGCTGCTTGGTGGCCCTGTTCTTGATCTCGCGGATGCGAAATCGTGGCATGGACGTGCATGGCAACATGCCGGGCGAAGCGAATTATGCCGGAGTGCGCTCCATCGCGACGATGTCCTGCGAAAAGATTCAGCGTTTCGTGACCGACGAACATGGGGAGGAGTTTGAAGAGTCACTGATTGAAGAAGAAGGAGAATTAGTGGGCGCTGGCGCAAACGTCAGCCATCGAGAAGTCGCTGGTGGTGCAACCCGACACGGTCGAGGATCATTCAGCGCTCACGTGGTGAGGCCGCTGGCTCCTCGTCATAACGGACATCATCAATCCGGTGGTTCAGCGGCTGGTTCTTCTGACGACGATGACAAAGCGACTGAGGCACATCTGCAAGCACTCGCTGCTGAAGACGAAATCGCTTTGCGAACCGTTGAAAAAACGGCCGATGTCAACCCGCCCTCCAAAAAGCGCGGCGCGTTCAATAAGGAGTTGCTGCACGAAGTCTTCATGAATCCGGGCATCTTCCTGTTGTTCGCTGGCATCACGATCGGATTTGTCAGTCGGTTGCAGGGAGAGAGAGTCACAATGGCTGACGACGCGCTTTTCATCAACCTGTTCCAAGGACTGCTCTGCTTGTTCTTGTTGGAAATGGGCATGACGGCCTCGAAGAAGCTGAAAGATCTGAAGAGCGCCGGCTGGGGATTCATCGCGTTTGGCTTGCTGGCCCCCAACCTGTTTGCGTCGATTGGAATGTTTGTGGCTCACGGCTACGCCCACTTGACCGGACATCCGCTGGAAATCGGAACCTATGTGCTCTTCGCGGTGCTCTGCGGAGCTGCGTCGTATATCGCCGTTCCGGCCGTTCAACGGATGGCGATCCCCGAAGCCAGTCCGACGTTGCCGCTCGCAGCCTCTCTGGGCTTAACATTTTCGTACAACGTCACCATTGGCATTCCGATGTATTTGATGATTGCGACCGCACTCACTCAATGGACTCCCGTTGTCGCGGTCGCCTCAATGTGATGGCTGCGGATTCTGCGTGTCTGAAGTGCTGCTCAATACCCTGGCACGGCGAGACGAAGTCGCTGTGCCAGCATTCAAATTCGGTTTGGTCACGGCTTGCGACTGAGTCGTTCAACGAATTCGGCATGTTCTGGCGTGGCCAAACCTTTTTCTGGTCCATCAGGCTTTGGTGTGGGCCTGGGTGAAAAGGACTTGTCTTGGGTCCATATCGAGTCCACCGCAGTGGAAGTAGGTGGCAGTGATCGCTGTGTCGGTTAGACCTGCCCATAGATTACGTGCGCTGGGTTAAGAGTGGAGCTGATGGTTTGACACGGGACAGGTTCCTGAGAATCGGGCCGCAGGCCTGGGGGATTGGCGGCGGGAAATGCCCCCTCGCCACCGCGAAAACTTTGGCCCTCGGACGATCCTCTCTCGGTCATGCGGTGGTTGCGGTTGATTCTCAACAGTCACCACGGTGGCTCATGCGGTATTCGATCCCGTGAGTCGTCAGCGTGCGCTGATCGTGCTGCTGGCGTACTGCGCGCCTTCAGCGCCGGCGTCCCGTAGGACGTCGAGTCCTCGACGCCTGGAAGTTCCCGCGCGATCTCTTGAACTCGCGCGTAGCTAACGCCTCGCTTGGCTTTCGTCTTCCGCGTGTTGTGCCGTTTCGCTTTGGCCATTGGTTCGCCTCCGACTGCCACGGACGGAAATGGCATGACTTCGATGCGAGCGCCGCTTCGAGCAGAATTTTAGCTCGCGACCGCTAGATGAACGCGGGCGGTGAACGAGTCAGGCTCTCGCGCCGACCGGCTCACCGATTTGCCACTTCGCTCCCTCACGAACCACTCGCCGATACAGCGTGTCGCGCTCCACGGGTTCGCGGCCGGCTTCGCGGATGAGGTGGTGGAGTTGGGTGACGGTTAGGCCCTCCGGCGTCTTTGCTCCGGCGTCGTGGTAGATCAGTTCGTGGACCACGGTGCCGTCGAGGTCGTCGGCTCCGAAGTTGAGTGCGATTTGGGCGGTCTTTTCGCCCAGCATGATCCAGTAGGCTTTGATGTGGTCGAAGTTGTCGAGCATCAGCCGCGAAATCGCCATCACCTTTAGGTCCATCATGCCGCTCGGCTTTTGGATGTAGTCGAGCTTCGTGTTCTCCGGATGAAACGCCAGCGGGATGAAGGTTTGGAAGCCGTGCGTTTCGTCTTGCAGTTCGCGCAGCTTGCAGAGGTGGTCGATGCGGTGCTCGGCCTGTTCGACGTGGCCGTAGAGCATCGTGGCGTTGGAACGCAGGCCCAACTCGTGAGCGGTGCGGTGGATTTCGAGCCAGTTGCTGCCGTCTGCTTTGTGCTCGCAGATTTGGGCGCGGACGTCGGGATGAAAAATCTCCGCGCCGCCGCCGGGCATGCTGCCCAAGCCAGCGTCGATTAACTGCTGCAAGATCCAGCGATAGGGCTGCTTGGTGATGTGACCGAACCAGTTGATTTCGACTCCGGTCCACGCCTTGATGTGGATCTCCGGGTAGGTTTCGTGGATGACTCGGACGACGTTGACGTACCAGTCGAAATCCTTCTGGTGATGCAGGCCGCCGACGACATGAATCTCGGTCGCACCGGCCGCTTTCGCTTCGAGAGCCCGTGCGCGAATCATGTCGTCCGTGAACGTGTAGCCGCGCTCGGCCTTCAGGTCGGATCGAAACGCACAGAAGACGCAGCGGTAAACGCAGACGTTCGTCGGGTTGAGATGGATGTTGGTGTTGTAGAACGCGAGGTTGCCGTTCTTCCGCTCGCGGACGATGTTCGCGAGACGACCGAGCGTCAGGACATCGACTTGTTCGTCGAGGAAGACCCCCTCGTCGAAGGTCAGGCGTTCGCCGGCTTCGACTTTGTCGGTGATTTGGCGGAGTCGGGAATTGGAGGCGGGGCTGGTCATAGGGTGGCTCAAAGATCAAAGGTTAGATTTGAAATCTCAAATCTCAATTTGGAAGTATCAGGTGCGTCAAAGTGATGGGATTCTAGGGGCGTGGAAAAGGCACTGCTACTAAACGGTCACGGCGCTATGGTTGGCACGGTTTGACGACATAACCGCACACTCGATCGTCACGAATTCACGGTCCTGTGTTGTCAGCCTCCGTGTCGTCCGTGCAATCCGTGTCCAATTCACAAAGTGGTCGAAGACATTGGATACGGAAGGCACGGAGAAAAAATTGGACTTTCGGAAACCTTTGCCAAGTTGTGATCGAGCATTTGCAAACTGCGGCATCCGTTTGTCACCGCCTGAACCGCGATTTGCAGAAAACATTCACCGGCGATTTGACTCCCAGAATCCCTGACCTAAGTTCTTGGTGTCGGGCCTGACGCCGAACCCTCCGGCAAGAGTCTGACAACTAGAGCACTCAACAAAGATTTGACAACAAACAGATTGGTTCGCGGCTCAGAGAAAACCGCTTCGCACAGATGCGGTTGATCGAGCGAGCCCAGCAAAAATTCGACTTTAGGGCGCGGCGTGGGGAGCTAGGAGCTTCGAGGGGACCATGCCGCGCCTTTTTTCATGCGCTGATCGTGGCGATGAGGTCGGGAGTCATTTTCATGCCGCCAGACTTCGCGAACAGCGAAAGGTTCGGTCGCGTTGCATGAGTGCGACTCCCGACCTTGTTTCGTTTTGGGGCTTTGTTTCGCTGAGGCAGGCATCGTGTTGACTCCTTCGCATTCCCACTTGCTTCTCAATGACCAGAGAAGCACCACTCGGTCACGCCGAGGCTTCACCTTTGCGGAATCAGTCATCGCGATGTCGGTGATTGCTCTCGCCGGTGCGGCGTTGCTCACTTCGGTCGCCGGTGCGGTCACTTCATGCAATGACGCGGTCTTTCAAGCGGTCGGTCGAGGACTCGCTCAACAACTGATGGACGAGATCGCGGCCAGCAAGTTTTCCAACACGACAACGACCACGGCGGCAACGACTCGATCGCTCTTCGCGACCGTCGATGATTACTCCAATTACTCCGAGAATCCGCCGCACACCAAAGGGGGCGATGTGTTGGGGACGGAGCAATCATCGGCCGCGATGTCGTATTCCGCGATGATGATGTCCACGTCCGGTACTTCGTCGTCCAGCCGACCGACGGCGTTGCAAGCGCCGACCGATTTCATGAACCGCTTCACTCGCTCCGTGTTGGTCGAACGAGTGCAACCTGCGACTGGCGGCACGTGGACCGTCACGACTCAAAGTTCGCTGTATCGGCGAGTGACCGTCACGGTGACTTACACTGTCACGGCCAATCAAACACGGCAGGTCGCGAAGGTCAGCCGAGTGTTTGCGTCTGTGCCGGCGTCACCGTGAAAGATGGAATTTTCAAATCATCAAATGATCGTCAAGCAACAACCAATCCGAGCACTCTTCAACGGCGTCGCAATACACGAGCGTTGTGGGAACCTCCGTCGGGTGATGACTTCGCGTGGTGCGGCTCGTCGCGCGATGACGTTGGCAGAGCTGCTGATCGGCATGGTCATCATGGGGCTGATGACGGTGGTATTGGCAGGGATGTCGAATGCGGTGAACTCGGCGTGGACTTACACCAAAGGGGTTGAGATCACCGAACAATCGGCGGCAGCGGCGTTTGAACGGATCAAGTACATGCTGGCGCAGACGGGAACGTATCGCGTGACTGGCCAACCGACTCGTGTGGGCATGGCAGTGGTGAGTCGCACGGTCGGCTCGGCCACGATGCCGGATGTCTTGGTCCTTTGGACCGGCGGTCGTAATGGCGGCATGGCGGCGTCGGGGACTCAAGCTCGATTGCCTATCGCCAGTGAGTTGTTGATCTACACGTGGGACAGCACGGCCCCCACTCAGTTGTTGGAAGTCGCGTTTCCCAGCAGCACTGGCAACGTCGATTTCGCCGCGACTGATTTCTCAACGACGATCATCACGTTGCTCGCGACAACGACGGCGGATCGTATTCCGCTGTGCGATCATTTGCGTGTGTCGTCGCTCAGCACGACGGCGGCGGCAACAACGACATCTTCAGGCTCGACGTCTTACGGCTCGATGACGGGCTTCAGCAGCATGTATGGATCGAGTGTTTCCAGCGGTTCGACCACGACATTGACGGCAACAGCAACGGCAAGTTCAGCGGCATCGCAATCGGTCGGCTGCGCGCGCTTCGACATCGTACTCGCTCCGACGGATGCTCAACTCGCGAGCGTGACGGTCGGTTCGACTCAGTGGTATCAACTGACTTGGCCACAAGGATCAGTCGGCAGCCGATCGGGGTTGCGACAGGCAACGGTGAACCTCGAATTGCAGATTGAACCAGACGGCGTTGTCGCCGGAGCCGGCTCGGTCAACGCGATTCCGTTCTTTGATTCGGGGAGCGTGCGGTATGTCTATGAACCGTAAGCAAGCTTCGATCGTGTCGCGATGTCGCACCGTAGGCGAGTCACTCCGTGACTTGCATTCGAGTCACTCCGTGACTCGCCTACGTGATGGCTTCACGCTTGTCGAAATGCTGATCGTCGTCACGATCTTGGGGATCTTGGCGTCGGTGATTTTGCCGAGCATGAATTCCACGAGCAGCGTCATCGGCCTCGAAGCAGCAGCTCGGACGTTGGCGGCGGATTTGCGCATCGCGCGGCAGTCGGCGGTACAATACAACTCGTCGTATGCGGTGAAGATCGACCTCACCGCGAATACTTATCAGATCGTCTTCGCGGGAACGGGGACTGTCCCGACGCTGACGAACTTGCTGGGCTCATCGTCGTCGAACGGAAACTCGATCGACTTCGATCAGTGGAGTGCGAGTCGCTTGAAGCAAGCACGAGTGGCCTTAGCCGGAGCCGCGTTGAAGACCTCGAAGGCGAACGTCACCGATGTGACCTTCGGTCCCACTGGCGGCACCGGGCCGAGTCGAACTCAAGACACCGTGTTTTGGCTGACTCAAGGTTCGGGCAACGCGCGGCTGAGTGTGTTGGTGACAGTCTCGTGGTTGACGGGCAACGTGTCGGTCGGAGATGTCGTGACACTCCCAGCGAATCAAACTCGGCCCACGTTCTGAGGAATCGTCATGCGTCGTGCGAAGCCGATAACTCGAATTCATCGCCCCACAGACCTTGTGTCGGTGGCTCGCGTTTTGCCCTACGAACTCGATGCTCTGGCGAGCGGGGCGGCGTCAGCTCCCCAGTTTAATGACGAGATCAC